>JBARRE010000768.1:0-7946 GCA_049644065.1 Sedimentisphaerales bacterium
CTGCAGACCGATCAGGTCCATGCCGTCGAGCACATCAGTAAGTCGCAAATCTTTATACAATTCGAGAATTTCCTTTCGTGCCTTCTCGCTGTCGTCGAAACTCTTGTTTTTCAGCAGCCTTACACCCGTTGGCGTTGTTAGTTTCGACTTCTCCGGCTTCTGTGCTTCCGCAACGGGAAGATTTGCTGCCAGGGCAAGCAGTAACAGTAGTGTCATCCCGACTATACATTTTGATTTGCGTTTCTTCAAACAACACATGGCCATCTCCTGAAAAAAGGTTTAAAAAGTTTTTTAATACCAAAATCGGCGAACACAAGTTACACTAAGACCACGACGAAAAACACAAGAATTTTGTGAAACACGGATTTTGCTCCGGGTAAATTAACGGCCTTCTTTAGGAGAGAACCAGATGAATCGTGACATTAGAATCGCTTTTGTTTGCATAATTTCTGCGATGACATTCGCTTTAACAGTGCCGGCCGGACAAGCTGCAACCTCTTATGAAGTCGAGCTGCTCTGGCCGGATGGCGCTCCAGGTGCCAAGGGCAGTGACGAAGGCGATAAACCGACGCTAACAATCTACCTGCCGGACAAGGAAAAAGCAACCGGTGCCGCGGTGGTGATATTTCCGGGCGGCGGTTACGGCCATCTGGCGATGGATCACGAGGGACATCAGATTGCCCAGTGGCTCAACTCGATTGGCGTGGCCGGTTTTATTCTCAAGTACCGCCACAGCAACAGCGGAGCCGGCTACGGTCATCCTGCACCAATACAGGACGCCCAGCGGGCAATCAGGACCGTTCGCAGTCGGGCAAAACTATGGGGCGTTAATCCCGGCAGGATCGGTATTATAGGCTTTTCCGCAGGGGGACATCTGGCATCAAGCGCCGGCACACATTTCCAGAACCGATACAGTGAGGCAAAAGACTCGATCGACCAGTACAGTTGCCGCCCTGACTTTATGATCCTCATGTATCCTGTCATATCGTTTACCGAATGGTACACTCACAAGGGTTCTCGAAGAAATCTGCTGGGTGAAAATCCCGATGCCGATCTTGTGGAGAACTTTTCAAACGAAAAGCAGGTGACGCCCGAGACGCCGCCCACGTTCCTGGTTCACGCCAACGATGATAAAGGAGTACCGCCCGAGAACAGCATCGCTTTCTACCTTGCTCTGCGAGAGGCAAAAGTGCCGGCTGAAATGCACATCTACGAAAAGGGAGGCCACGGATTCGGCCCGGGCATCGACAAGGGCGCCTGTTCAAGCTGGATGGCCCGTTGCGCCGACTGGATGAAAGGGCGGGGGCTGCTCGAAAAATGACTGGTCGGGGTGGATCGTAGGATCAATATTCGCCGCTTCTGGTTTCGGGCTGGTTCGGATCTTTATTTGACGGCGTAAATTCGGTTGGCGGTTGAGGTTCGGATTGCCGGATCGATCTGATTTCGAACGGAGGCTTGCTTTGGCCCTGGTTATCACCAGCGGGCTCTGCAGGCGGCTCTGGCGGCGCCTGCGAGTCTGGCTGTGATACCGGCTCGGGAGCCGCTAAAGGCTCCTCTGCATTTTCGTCGAATTCCTGCGGTTGTATTTCCGGCGCCGGAGGTTCCGGAAAATCGGGCTCATCATCCTGAATCTCGCCGGCAGTAGCGGGTTGCGGCATCTCGGTCTGTGCCGGCGGTTGAAACTGGGCGTGCACGAATTCCGCTACTTTCTTATAGTCCTCGGCGCCGTGACAATTTTGCTCGTATTCGAAAATTGTCTGGCCGTAGCTGGGCGCCTCGGCGAGCTTGATATTTCGCCGGATAAATGTGGGCAAAAGCCGCGCCTGTGCCCAGGCGCTGTTAGTTCCGCGCGCGTTGTTGAGGAATTGTTCGATATCAGCTTTGACCTCGTTGGGTAGTGACGCTCTGCTGTCGAACATGCAAAGCAAAACCCCTTTGACCGTCAGGTTAGGATTGATTCTTTTGTTGACAAGCTCGATTGTCTGGAGCAGTTGCCCGAATCCCTGCAGGGCGAGAAAATGCGGTTGCAAGGGAATCAAAACCTCTTCGGCGGCCGCCAGGGCGTTGAGTGTCAGCAGCCCCAGGGAAGGGGCGCAGTCGATGATACAATAATCGAACTTATCTTCACTCGATTCGATTGCCTCTCGCAGAATGGTTTCCCTGCCGACCACACTTACCAGCTCGCTTTCGGCGCCTACCAGGTTGATGTTCGCCGGCAGCAGCCACAGATTAGGCCGCACGAGCATAATTTGCTCTTCGAACCGGGCCGACTCGGTCAGGACCTTGTAGGAGCCGGCCTCGACGATTTGCGGCTCCAGACCGAGGTGTATTGTCAGGTGGGCCTGCGGATCGAGATCGATCGCGACGACCCGAGAGCCGGCCGCGGCAAGGGCCGCTGACAGGTTGGCCACGGTCGTGGTCTTCCCCACTCCACCTTTTTGGTTTAGTACTGCGATGGTTCTCATAATATTTTTCTTGCCGCCCGCGGCTCGCGGTAAATAATTCGTGCCGTCAGTCACGGGGCTCTATTTTTTTCAGCACGGCATCGAGCACACCGTTAACAAACCCCGGTGACTTATCTGTGCTGTACTTCTTGGCAAGCTCGATAGCCTCGTTTATAATAACTTTGGGCGGGATGTCGGTGCAGAATTTCAACTGATAGACCGACAGTCTCAGAATGCTTTTATCGACGGGTGAGAGTCTTGTGAATTGCCACTTAATTGTCGAGCCGGTTATCAATTTGTCACACTGTTCCAAATTTTCCCAGGTCCCTTTTGACCAGTCCAAAGCGAGATTGCGGACGAAATCATCCGGATCTGCTTCTCTAAAGAACGGCCCTAAGTGCTCGAACACATCTGGGCCCTGCACATCGAGTTGGTATAATGCCTGCATTGTCAGTTCTCTGGCCCTTGTTCTTCTATCCATGTGTATAGTTCGTAGTCAAAGGGCTACGATCCTATAACTACAAACTGCTAATCTGTTGAATCACGTTGGCCATTTCCATAGCTGTCAAAGCCGCGTCTGCGCCGGCGTTACCCATTTTCGTGCCGGCTCTTTCTACAGCCTGTTCGAGTGTCTCGCAGGTCAGGACGCCAAATACAGCCGGGGTTGCCGAATCATAATTGATTTGCCCGATACCCCGGACAACCTGCTGACAGACATAATCGTAATGGGCGGTTTGGCCTCGTATTACCGCACCAAGGCAGAGTACCGCGACATATTTGCCGCTGTCGGCAAGTTTCTTGCAGGCCTGCGTAATTTCACATGCGCCCGGCACCCATACTACGGATATTTGCTCGTCATCGGCACCATGACGCTGCAGACAATCTATCGCACCGGCCAGCAGCTTTGACGTTATGAATTCGTTGAATCTGCTCACGACAATAGCATAACTGCCTTTACCGGCTGTTATCTGGCCTTTTATCTCTCTAACCATAGCTTCGATTCTCCAAATAACTACTGTGTATAGCGTTCGTTTTTTGCTCGTTGTCCGCTATTTTCAGGTCACACATTATAAGACTATCAGCGGCAACTTTCCAGAAAAACAGATCAGCACCAAAATAACTCCGGCACGTAATCTTTTAGCACTAAAAGCTAACTTTCGCAATTATAAGAGCTTATAGGCTAATGTTGCAACAAAATTTTACTTTGAACAAAAAGCTCTCGAAGTGCCGGGAAACTACTAAGGCGGCAGTGTTTTGTTGGCGATATGTGCGTTGGTAATATTTTACTTATTGAGCTAAAAACAAAGTAAAGGAGTATTTATGATTTTCGATGATATGGAATTCGGCTCTTATGACAAAGCTGAGCAGAAGGCTCACAAGGCTTTTGAACTTTACGAAGACGGCAATATGTCCCAGGCTCTCGACGAGCTGGAGACAGCTCTTGAGATAAATCCCGCCAACAGTTCGTGGCATTTCAACAAGGCGCTTACCCTGGATTCGATAAGCCGGTTTGACGATGCGATTACCGAATACGAAACCGCCCTGGAACTGAATCCAGATGACCTGGAGATATTGAACTCGCTGGCGGTCGATTATACACGGACCGGTCAATACGATCTGGCCATCGATACTTTCGAGCGTATTCAGGACCTGGATCCGGGATTCGAGCCGTGCTACTGTAATCGGATTATTGCCTACACCGAGATGGGCCTGCACGATCTGGCCGAGCAGATGTTCTATCTTGCCCAGCAGATAAAACCGGATTGTGCTCTGTGCTATTATAATATCGGCAACAGTCTTTTTGCCCGGGGTGAGTACAAAAGAGCGATTCGCTGCTGGCTTCGCACGGCCGAGCTTGAGCCGAGCCACCCGCAAATCAACTACCGTATTGCTCAGGCTTATTGGTCGGATGGCAAAACCGAACAAAGCCGGGAGCATTTCCTGGGCGAGCTTCGTATCAATCCAGGCGATATCGACGTTATTTTCGATTTTGGTATGTTTCTGCTTGAGACCGGCGATATCGAATCGGCCAAAGAGAAGTTCAACAGGATTCTCGAACTGGACCCTGATTTTGCCGCCGCCTTGTTTTATCTCGGAGAAATTGCCTTTAACAGCAACGATTGCGAGCGGTCGCTGGAACTTTACAATCGGGCGCGTCAGAAAGATAGTGCACTTCAGGGGCCGTGCTACAGGCTGGCCCAGCAGGCGTTGATGAAAGACCAAAAGACGGAGGCCAGGGCTTATCTGGTTTCCGAGTTAAAGCTGGCTTTGGAGGACGTGGATACATTGGTCTCTATGGGATCGATGTTTTTGGCAATCGAGGATCTCGGCTGTGCGACGCATTGTCTGCTGCGGGCCGTTGATATAGATTGTGCCAATGCGGATGCTTATTATTATCTTGGAGTTGTCAGTGCTATAAAGGGCGAATTCGAGGATGCGGCGGAGCTTTTCGCCCATGCGCTCGATATTAAAAGCGAGCACATTCCGACTTTGCGCGATTCGGCTTCTGTTTACCTGGCAATGGGTAAATTGACCGACGCCGCGGAGAGAATCAGCAAAGCACGGGCTCTGGATAACGCCGATCCGCAGTTGAAAAGGCTTGAAAGGACCATCATTCTGGCCCGTATAAAGCGGCGAATAATGGGTTCTATCCACCGATTCCGGTCTGGATTTAGCCACCAGAATTCAATTCTCTAATTTTTCACACTTATCTTTATTTGCAAATTCCCGCCAAATACGTTAGTCTATTGCGTCCGGCCGAGTGGCGGAATGGCAGACGCTGGGGACTTAAAATCCCCTGCCCGTAATGGGCGTGTGGGTTCGACTCCCACCTCGGCTATTGCTCGTGTGAAGAAATTACACCGTAGATTACGAATAGAAAAAGGACCCTGAGCGAAAACGAGGGGTAATTAAGCCGGGCTTTGTCAGCCGGCGATTTTTTGGAGAAAATAATGGCGAATAAGAACTCTAAGCTTGTTGATGTAGGAAAACCTAATCTATATCGTGAGATGTTTCCATATACCGAATTTCCGGCAGTAGTATTCGACGGCGAACGGGTTGAGTACGAAATCCCGGAACAAATCTGGATTACCGATACCACATTCCGCGACGGCCAGCAGGCCAGGCCGCCCTATAAACCCGAGCAAATCCTAAGGATTTACGACTTATTGCACGAGATCGACGGCGGGACCGGCCTGATTCGCCAATGCGAGTTCTTTTTGTATTCGGATCGCGACAGAGAAGCGGTCGAATTGTGCAAAGGGCGAGATTACAAGTATCCCGAAGTTACCGGATGGATCAGGGCTGTGGCGGCGGATTTTAAACTGGTCTCGCAGATGGGGCTGGCCGAAACCGGCATCCTGACCTCGGCGAGCGATTATCATATATTCCTCAAGCTGCGAAAAACGCGGGCCCAGGCGATGAATGGATATCTCGATATTGCCAGGGCGGCTTTGGACAGCGGCGTGATTCCTCGCTGCCACTTCGAGGATATTACGCGGGCCGATTACGATGGTTTCGTGCTGCCTTTTGCCGCTGCGTTGATGAAACTCGCCGAAGAGTACGACAAGCCGGTTAAGATTCGCCTTTGCGATACGCTGGGATTCGGCCTTCCGTGGTCGGGAGTCGCCCTGCCGCGGAGCGTTCCGAAACTCATCCACGGGCTTCGACAGATCGGGGTTCCCTCCGAGTGGCTCGAATGGCACGGGCATAACGATTTTCATAAGGTTCAGGTGGACGCCGCCACGGCGTGGCTCTACGGCTGCTGCGCCGCCAACTGTGCGATATTCGGCAACGGCGAGAGAACCGGCAACCCGCCGCTCGAAGCGCTCGTTGTCGAGCACGCTCAACTCAAAGGAATGACAAAGGGTGTTAACTACGGAGCGATTACGGAACTGGCCGAGTACGCGCAAAAAGAGTTGGATGTCGAGATTCCGGGAAACTATCCACTGGTTGGAAAGGATTTCAACGTGACGCGGGCCGGCATTCATGCCGACGGCCTGTTGAAAAACGAGGAAATATATAACTGCTTCGATACGCTCAAGCTGCTCGGTCGTCCGATTGGCGTGGCGATTACCGATAAGACCGGGGCGGCGGGAATCAAGCACTGGATCGAGGCCAGGTACGAGATTCAAATCCCCAAACATGATCCGAAAATTACCTGGATCAAAGATCAAATCGACGCCGAGTACGCGGCCGACAGAGTATCGAGTATATCGGATGAGGAAATGTTCCGGTGGGTGCGGGACGCCTTCGATAGTGATGTGCCGAAAGAAAAATCAAATATTAAAAAATAAATATCAAAATTGTGGAATCATCGCGTTGTGATGATGACTTGATTCCCACCAGGCGGGGGCTCTTCCATGATTTTGCATTTTAATCTTACCTGAGATCGGATGCGCGATACGGGACACGAAATCAAGGCAGTATTATTCGACCTCGGCGAAACTTTACTGGATTTCGGTAAAGTCAAGGCAACTCGGCTGTTTCGGCAGGGGGCGAGATTATCTTACGATTTTCTCAAGAGCTGCGGCCAACCGGTCGGCAGCTTCGAGTATTACTGCTGGGGCAATCTGATTGCGCTGCGCTTTCGGCACTTGATTTCCAACATAACGAAAAAGGACATCAATTCATCGGCGCTGTTACGGGGGATCGGCACAAAAAAAGGCATAAAACTCGATACGCAGCAGTGGCGGCATTTTGCGTGGCTCTGGTACGAGCCCCTGAGCAAAACCGCCACGACCGAACCGAAAATAAAAGAGACATTCGCCGCATTAAAAAAAATAGGACTCAAGCTCGGCATTCTCTCAAACACCTTTGTAAACGCCCATTCTCTGGAGAAACATCTAAAGCAATTGGGCCTGCTGGATTTCTTTACGGTCAGAATGTATTCGTACGAATTTGATTTTCGCAAACCCGATGCCCGGATATTCAAAATCGCCGCCGAACGGATCGGCGAGGCGGCTGAAAACATAATGTACGTCGGAGACCGCATCGACAAGGACATTAGACCCACGTTGAGAATCGGCATGAAGCCTGTCTTAAAAGCCGCATACACCAACGCCGGCAAAAAACTCCCCGCAGGGGCCTGGAAAATAAATCAGATATCTGAACTGCCGGCCCTGATAAAAAAAAACAACGCCGCAGCTCACTGCCTAAGAACGAGCTGGCAAAAAATACACAAAACTTCGTGACCAACTGACTCACGTGTGCCAAGCTAAAGTCTACGGATGCCGAACGAGCCGGTTTTGACGCATCTGTTTGGAGAGCCCTATGCGAGATACTAAACGATCTCAATAAAAGGCAGATTACGCTGGAACCACAAGGATCTGCAATTGTGATAAAGTTTGATTCTTGCATGTACGATACTTAAAATGCAGTATTCGAACAACTTATGCAAACTGGCTCAAGTCCCGGTCGGGGCGCCGGGTGAGACGTGAAGGCCGACAGAGTACATGCGCAAGTCAGGCATATATCTGGTGATAGGGATAGGCACGCTCGTTG
>JBARRE010000769.1:0-7847 GCA_049644065.1 Sedimentisphaerales bacterium
CTTCGGTATGTCTTCTCCCAGTGTTTCCTTGATAGTAGTCACATGGCCGTCCAGCCAGAGGCAGTTGAGTTTCCCACCTGTTTCAAAATCGTTACCGGCATTTCTTGGAGAATGCCTGAATATACCACGATACCAGTTTGACCGGCCGCCGCCCTCCCTGTAATGTGTGAGATTTTTGCCGCTTGAATCTGGGCAAAGCATATCGTTTCCATTCTCGATTCTTGGCTCCATATGATCGTGTGCGACGACAACTTCCGCATGATGCGGGATAGCATTAATATTCTCCTTGGTCAGCCAGCCATTCATGGAATACGCAGCATTATTCACCTCACCTTCGCCATATAGCATGTCTTGTGCAATCATATCATAGAAGTTTTTGAAGGTCGCGCAGCCGAAAAGCTCCGCCTCCTTTACATAGTCAATGTAGTTTACACCCCAATATGAATGATTGTCACTTGGCTTAAGCAAGTTTCCGCCGGCAGTATACCAGAGATGTCCATTAGAAGCACCTGTATGTGTATAAAAGTCGGGCATCTTGTAATCGTTGTCATCGGCGTACATAATGATACCGAGGCCTATGGTTTTAAGATGAGAAACGCAGATTTGATCCCGCGCCTGGTCCTTTACACTTTGCAACGCCGGCATCAATATCCCCATCAGTATCGCTATAATCGCAATGACAACAAGAAGCTCAATCAACGTAAATCCTTTTTTTCTGTACATCATCAATTATCCCTTCATACAATCTTCATTTATTTCTGATGAAATTCAACTATGATTTTCAGCTACCGTTCGAGGGCACTATGAAATGATTGGACGACACACCCACCATCAAATACCCAACCTTCAATATTATATTTATCTTATAGCACATTAGGAGATTCATTACAAGCAAAATATCTCCTTTTTGAGTGCAGGCCGGAAATGTCTGGGCACCCATCAGGCAAAGGCTGCTGCGCTTCAACTCATCTTTGCTTTCCTGAAGCTGCACGTAGGAGCGCCAGATACCCCGCAGGTATGGACAAGCCGAGACTCTGTATCTTGCGCACATCCTGCCATGCTTTGTCGTACCAGCCGTTTTCATAGCAGGATAGAGACCGCCTGAAGTAGGTCTCGGCGGAATCCGGATCGTGCTCAATCACCTTCGTGAAGTCGGAGATTGCCTGTTCGTACTGGCTCATCGCCACGTAAATTGGCCCCCGGATTTCATAGCATTCAATGAATCCCGGTTTTATCTCCACAGCTTTGGTGAAGTCGGAGATCGCCTGGCCTAACTGGCCTATTGCCAGGTCAACAAGCCCTCGATTGTAATAAGCTTCGGCAAATACCGGATTTCTCTGGAAGGCTCTTGTGAACTGGGCGATTGCCGCTTCGTACATGCCTTCTCTGGCCGAAGCAATTCCCCGATTGTTGCAGGCGTTGGGATCCTCGGGATCCGACTCAATTCCCGGAGTATGCCCCATCAATTTGTCCTGCCATTGAAGCTCAGGCTTATTCAGCGAGCTTTCGAATTCCGTCTGCCATGTTTTCATATTCTCCCGCAAGTGACGGGTCATTCTTGTCTCAAACACGCTGCCGGAATCGATATAATTCCTGCTCTGGAGAGCTTTGCAACCGAGCGGATACTTGATTTTTGCTGCGGTGTACGGAAGTGATATTATTTTCCGGGCGTTTATGAACGTCTCACGATAGCCAAAGGATTCTTTGAGAACGATATCAAACGGCAGGTCAAAAGGAGACACCACACCTGTGATTACGTGGATAAATCCAAAACCCACGATAATCAGCCCGGCCGCCACGCATAAAGTAACTGACGTTCTCTCGTGCCACTTCTTCCGTTTCTTGACCATGCGACCTTTGACCGGTGCGCCGCAGTGAGGACAAACATCTGCTTTGCTGCTTTGCCCGTCACATTCTTTGCTTTTATTGAGAACCATTCCTTATCCTCTCATAATATCCGGCGTAATGTTTCAGTTGCCCTGCCAACCGGTGGCCAGCCTATAAGATACGATGATTTTTCATCAGGAGCAAGTCCGAAGAAGATAATACCGTTATGCGGAAGGTTATGGGATATTTTATCTTGTATCTCCCTGCTACTAGTCGTAAGCTCATCCGGGTGTAGTCTTAAAAGCGTATTCGGTCTTTTCATTTAGTAAAAGATGCAACAATGCACATTGATTCATATCAATTCGGAAAAATCATGATTGATGGAACGGCGTATAACAGCGATTGCCTAATCCTTGGCGATTCCGTAAAGGCTCATTGGCGGAGAAAGCAGGGGCATCTGTTGACTGTAGAAGACCTTGAGCCGATCATCGCTGCCGGCCCCGCGACTCTCATAGTTGGCTGCGGAGCATCGGGACTGATGAAGGTTTCGGAAAACGTCGGTCAGGTTCTGCGTGAACACGGAATCGAACTATTCACAACGAATACAAACAAGGCCGTTGCGACGTTCAATGAATTAGCCGGGAAAGGCGAATACGTTGCCGCCGCGTTGCACCTGACCTGTTAGTAGAATACTGCACAAGAGAGCTGCCATGAAAAAAAGTGATTACTGTCCCAAAGAGCCCTGGCTTGCGGTGGTGTTATCATCTTTTATTGCCGGTATTGGGCAAATCTATGCCGGTAGGAAATGGCGGGGGAGTATCCTGATATTCACAGTAGCCGCGCTGATTTGTTTTTCAATCTGGTCCATTCTTAGTCCGAAATGTGATATACTTGTTATGGCAGGCGTTTATGTTGCTTTTTTAATTGTTTGGATTTGGAACCTTTTTGACGCCCATAAATGCACAAGAACGGCAAATTCAGATAACTTCGAAACCGAGAGAAAACAAGTAAAGGACGCCTGGTTGGCACTCTTTCTCTCAGACTTGATACCCGGTCTCGGCCAGATATACCTCAAGAGGTGGCTGTTGGGTATCGGATTTGTGATAATCGCGGGCATTCTACTGATAGTCGGCTTTAAGTATCCGCCGTTGTTTGTCGGTTTGTGGGCGTTTTTTTCCATGTTTGTTTGTTATCACGCATATATATCGGCACCGATTCGGCGAGAACCGTCCAAGAGAATGATATTTATCATCGCTATTGTTATTCTATGCTCATTTCTGCTTAATAGTTATAATCGTCATTTGTTAAGAGTTCATGTCGTCGAAGCCTTTATTACTCCCGTAAACAGCATGAAACCAACACTTGTTCCAGGCGACAGATTTCTCGTTAGAAAGAACAAAAAAAACATCCCGAAACGTGACGATGTAATAGTATTTAAATCCCCCGATGATCCCGGTACCCCTTGGATCAAGCGTGTCGTGGCGCTTCCGGGCGAGACGATTGAGATCAAGAACGAAATCCTCTACGTCGACGGCCAAAAAGTCCAACATCCCGCCCTCCAAAACATTGAATATCCTCCCAGGGATTACGTCGGCATGGAGGGAGAACCGTACAAAGTGCCGGAAAATCACATTTTCGTTATCGGCGACAACAGCGCCAACAGCGAGGACAGCAGAGCTTTCGGCGCTATCCCCCTGAGCGACGTGATCGGTAAAGCATATAAGATTTATTGGCCTTTTGGCCGCAGAGGGCCAATCAAATAAGATAAGTGCTCAATGCCGGGATTTATTCTTTGGATTCTTCTTCGGGTGTTTGCACTTCGCCGGTCATGGGGACAAACCGGACCGGCATAACATTTCTTCGGCTGATAGCGCCCTCTTTATCTTTGGTAATCAGGACCAGATACTGTAATCCACCCGGAGTTCCGTATGGCAGGATCATTCGTCCGCCCGGCTTAAGCTGCTCTATCAGCGGCTCAGGGATACGTCCGGCGGCGGCTGTGCCGATTATCGCATCGAAGGGGGCATGCTCCGGCCAGCCGAAATAACCGTCGCCGGCTTTGGCGAATACATTCCGGTAGCCTAATTCCTTGAGACGCTCTTTGGCGCTCTTGGCAAGTTCTTCGACGATTTCGATAGAATAAACCTGCTGCGCGATTTCGGCACATACTGCGGCCTGATAGCCCGATCCGGTACCGATTTCCAGGACTTTGGAATTGCGCGTGAGCTTTAGGACGTCGGTCATAAAGGCCACGATATAAGGCTGACTGATAGTCTGTTCATAACCTATGGGCAGAGGATTGTCATTATAGGCGGAGCGCTGCTCCGTCGACCGGACGAAAACGTGCCGCGGCACAGTTCTCATCGCCGATAGGACGTTGGGATCTTTGATGGTCCGCGCCTCAATCTGCCAGTCGACCATCCTTGCCCGCTCTACGATTCGCTCGGTATAAGCCGGATGTTTGTGGATAGGACGCAGCACTTTCTTATCATTTGGATCTTCCATCTCCCTGCCGGGCGGCTGGTTCGGCTCGGCAGGAGGCTGGTTTGGCTCGGTCGGCGGTTGATTCGGCTCTACTTTTGGCTGGTTCGGCTCGGCAAGCGGCTGGTTGGCATCAACCATGTTGCCCTGCTGAGCCACAACGGTATTCGGTCCCGTTGTTGTATTAATAGTAAAATAAATTGCTAATCCCCCAAGCAATATCAACAAAAACAGAAGTACAAAAATCCGTTTACTGTTTGTCTCTGGGTATTCTTCAATCATTTTCTTAACTATCTTTTCTGAAATTAATTTTCTCGGACAATATCGTAATATCTCGGTTGTCAGAGGTAGATATTATACCACAGAAAGAAAAAGTAATTGCAACTAATCTTCGTTAAAATTGGCATTTTTAGATTGACCAAAGGCGGTTTCCGCATACGGCAGTAGTTGGAGATTGCCCATATTTGACAGGTTGCCTATCATTATTTGGCGATTTTCTGCCTAATTAAATCAAAATATTTTATGAAAAAATGCCTTGCAACAACGACAAAAAAAACTATAATCCGCAAATAGTATCGCGTTAATCGTAGAGAAAACCTGGAACAGGAGTTATAAACGACGAGATACGAATATGCGGGCGTAGCTCAGTGGTAGAGCGTCACGTTGCCAACGTGAATGTCGTGAGTTCAAATCTCATCGCCCGCTTTGTTGCAGTTGTTGGTCGATAGTATTTAGTCGTTTGAGCGGTTTTACATGACTCAGTTGGATTAAACCCTCTTTCACTAAATAACGACGGCTAAATACCAATGGCTAAATAGTATCGGCGAGTCACCGGCTAAATGTAGTTTGGCATTGGTCTCCGATACGTTTGGGTCCGGCACCTGTCAGGTATGAATTTATGCCGCTGGTAGGCGCGGGATTGAAAATTACGAAGACCGGGCTAAGGGAATTGTTTCCCTGATGCCTTTTTTGTTTATTGATTTAAGGTTTTACAAAACCGTAGGGAGCATGGAAATGGCTGACGAAGAAAAATCCGAAGCAATACAGGAAGAAGAAGCTACTGAGCCGAAGGAATCAGAACAACCCGAAATACAAGAAGAAGCTACAGAGTTGAAGGAAGGTGAACAACCCGAAACACAGAAGGAAGAAGAAACAGAACCGAAAGATATAGTGACAATCGAAGAAGCAGGCCCCTGCAAGAAGAAAGTCACCATAGAGATAGTTCAGGAGAAAATCAAAAAGGCCATAGACAAACAATATGAGAAGATGGGTAAGGAAGCTCTTGTTCCGGGCTTTAGAAAAGGTCGAGCACCCCGTCGGCTCCTGGAGAAGAGATTCGGCAAAGAGACAACAGAGCAAATCAAATTGACTTTATTGGACAATGCGAGCAAGTCGGCGATTGAAGACAACAAGCTGCAAGTCATCGGCGAGCCGGACATTGACTTTGAAAAAATAGAACTGCCGGCCGAAGGCTCTCTGACGTTTGATTTCGAGATCGAAGTACGCCCGGAATTCGACCTGCCGCAACTCGAAGGTATTCCAGTCACCAAGACAAAGCTCGAAGTAACGGACGAGCAGATAGACAGAGAGATTGAGCAGATGCAGAGGTGGTCGGGTGTATGGACGCCGCGAGAAGAAGGCTCCGTTGAGCTTGAAGACCAGATCATTGCCGATGCGGTTCTTAAAATCGAGGGAATTGAAGAAGATGAGAAGCTGGACAACGTCGAGATATATGTAAGACAGAACGGTTTTGTCGGGGCAATCCCAGTTGAGAAACTCGACGAGCTGCTGGTCGGTGCTAAGGCGGGAGAAACCAAAGAAACGAACGTAGAAGTGCCGAAAACTTTTTTCAGAGAAGAATATCGCGGCAAAAAGGTGGATATCCAGATAAGCATCAAAGATGTCAAATGGCTCAAACCTGCTGAGCTGGACGAAAACCTCCTAAAGCGGTACGGCGTCGAAGATAAAGACGAGCTGCGGGAAAAAATCCATGATACCCTCCATGGCCGACTGGAAACTCAAGGCCGAACGGAGATGACCGAGCAGATTTTCGAGTATCTGCTCGACAAAACCGATTTAGACCTGCCGGTGAGTGTTGTGGCCGAGCAGGCGAACAGCGTGCTGCAAAGACAATATACGAACTTGCTCATGCGGGGACTTTCCCGCGAGCAGATCGGCGAGCAGATAGAGCAGCTACAGGCCGGCAGTGAACAGCAGGCCGAACAACAGTTGAAAACTTTCTTCATAATGGATAAAATTGCCGATAAGCTCGATATTGATGTGAGTGAAGAAGAAATCAACGGCCATATCGCTCAATTAGCCATGCAGAGGGGACAGCGGCCTGAAAAAATGAGAGAAGATATGGAACGCAACAACTCGTTAGCTCAGCTAACTTTGGAGGTGCGCCAGGATAAGTGCATTGCAAAATTGCTCGAAACGGCAGTAATAACGGAGAAAAAGCCCGAGAAGAAAACTAAAAAAACCAAGAAAACCGCTAAGAAATCAGCGAAAAAAGACGAAAAAAACGTAGCAAAAAAATCAGTCGAACCTGAGGAAAAATAATCCTTAAAACACGTATAGTATCGGCTAAGTAAAGGGAGTAATGAATGTCTATTGAGCATCAAGCACAAGATATTACGAAGGGATTCCACTTCGCAACCCATTGCAAAATGGAGACTACAAATATGGACGTTTACAATCAATACGGCCAGTATCAACGCTATCGCCAGATGAGCCTGGACGATATGCTGCTGGAAAACCGCATCGTCTTTCTGATAGGCGAAATATCATATCAAAGAGCCGCCGAAGTCATCATGAAGATGCTGTATCTTGATAACCTGAAGCGCAGCAGTGAAATCAGCCTGTACGTCAATTCTCCCGGCGGCAGCGTGGACGATACAATGGCAATTTACGATACTATGCGGTTTGTCAGCTCTCCGATTGCGACCTATTGCATCGGCAGGGCACAATCCGGAGCCGCCATAATACTGGCAGCCGGAACAAAAGGCAGACGGCACGCCCTTCCCCACGCCAAAGTCATGCTGCACCAGCCATGGGGCGGAGTTAGCGGCCAGGCGGCCGATATCAAGATACAGGCCGAAGAGATACTCAAGGCTAAAGCCACGATAAATGAGCTGCTCGCAAAACATACCGGCCAGCCGGTCGAAAAAATCGCCGCTGAGACTGAAAGAGACAGGTATATGACTGCCGAAGAGGCTCACGAATACGGCCTTATCGATGAGGTGCTAAAAGAAGAAGATAAAGAAAACAAAGACGAGAAAGACAAGAAAGACAAGAAGTAAAATGCAATACGGAGAACAAAACATGAGCTTAAATCAGAATCTGGTGCCAATAGTCATTGAGAAAAGTGGCCGAACGGAACGAGCCTACGATATTTATTCAAGATTGTTGAAAGATAGAATCATCTTTCTCGGCGGGCCGATTGATGATGCGACTGCCAATCTAATCATCGCCCAGATGCTTTTCCTGAGCAATGAAGATGCCAAGAAGGACATTCATTTTTATATCAATTCGCCCGG
>JBARRE010000770.1:0-4506 GCA_049644065.1 Sedimentisphaerales bacterium
AGCACCCGGATCGTTCACATTGCCGAAGTTCAGGTCCTCGTATAAAACGAGGTAACCATTCGGGCCGATGGTTGTTCCATTGGCAATTTTATGTTTGAAAATGTTTTTTTGGCTATCACTGAGGAACCAGCCGCCAATGTCAATCGCGGCCTCGGTAGTGTTATGCAATTCTATCCAGTCCGACGCCTCAGCGTGTGCGTGGGCCAGGACTTCGTTGATTACTATATCGCCGGGATTGGGTATTATACCGCTGTCATCCTGCCCCGGCGAGCCGCCTGCGTAAGCGCTTGAACGCCATGAGTCTTTTTTGCCCCAACTGCTAAAGTCACTGTTAGCAGGATTTATTGTCGTCAGCGAGAAACCGTCGCCATCGGTAATGGCACGCCAGCCATTTTCATAGCGGAAGTTCAAGATCATCCGGCCAATAGCATCCTGTAACTCGATTCTCTCACCTGCATTGTTCAGTTTGCCGGAGTATTGACCTGCGATGTTGATATTTGTGCCGTACCGGGCTTCGAAAATATTGCGGTTCTGGACGACAACTATATATTCGCCGGTTGCAAGCTCAATGTTTGGGAATGTGAAATCGATACCATTCGTGAATCTGACCAGGTTCAGGTTGATTGTTTCGGAGCCGATATTCTGCAGCTCGATGAACTCTTCGTTCGGGTCAGGTGGGTTATACATTATCTCGGTAATGCGCAAAGACTCAGCTATGGGCCCTACAGCGTAGACCGCTTCGTTCAGCGCGCTCCACTCCTCGCCGCTCAATACCCTTGCCTTGACCTGAACGCTGTGGTCCAGCGTAATCGGGCCTGTATATTCCAGGACACCTTCAGCGCCGCTGTCGTCGGAATCGCTTCCGCTTGCAAGAAGCTCGGCGGAGATAAGAAAATCGGAGCTTGTGGTGGAGCTGTTCATGCCATGGAGAGCCAATAAATTGTCACCCTGCTGTAGATTGTCGAGAAAATCAGAAATGTCGATATTCTCGAACAGGACTGCCGCCGAGTCGGAATGACTGGAACTGGCCCTGGAGTTCCAGGCCGGCGTGCCGTTGAAGTTTCGCCTGGCTACTTCGACGCCGTTAAGGTAGGCGACAAAACTGTCATCGTACCTGACGTTTAACTTCAAAGAAGTGTAGTTGGCATCGATTGTGAACGGGATGCGGACGTAACAGGTCGCATTTCTGGCGTACATCTGTTCTATGAGATCGAGAGTGATGAAATTCTGGTAACCCGAGGTTCTCTCGAATCCGACGCCGCCTGGGCTGCCGGTGCAGGATAACCATGCCGAATCGTCGAAATCTCCGCCGCCTTGCCATTCATCGCTGACCGGGCCGATTGGAACGAGCACTTGCTTATCAGCGTTCTCAGGTACGAGAGCGGCCGCCTCCTGTGCTGTATCTGTAGAACGAGGATCGGAGTCGTCGAGCGTGTACCATATTGTCCCGGGCGGGGCATTCATCGAGAGCAAATCACCTGCCGAAATTTCACCGCCATGCTGATACGCTCCGTTGATCTGAAAGATCGGTGCTTCGACATTCGGATAAAGACCTGCATTACGGAACTGCTGCAGGACAATATCAGACCGTTGAGGGATGTAATAATTCAGAATCCAGTCCCGCCCGGCACGGCCATCGTTATAATTGAAGTCACGATCATACCATTCCTCCAGTGTTAATGGGGGATGGTGATGTTGATCCCCCCAGCGTGCCGATTCGGTAATTATAGCCTTTTCCACCGTGGCGGCCATATCGGTATAACGCCGTATAAGAGATTCGGGTGTGAGTATTGCTCCATTGAAAAAGAATTTATGCACGCGGTCGGCAAATAGCATCCTGTACTCCGCGTTCCTGCTCAAGTTTTCATGCGGCACTCCCGCAGAGGAGAAGCTGTTCTGCAGGGCATTCTTATCCAGCGGTGAGCGGTTTAGATTGTTGCCCATGGTGTTCTCGTAGTCCCAGCAGAAAAACTTAAAGCCGGTACTATTGACTGTTCGATCACGACCGGCCCACCAGTTCTTCCAGGGCCAGTCCCAATTGCCGCCCCAGAGGTTGACGATAAGGTAGTCGATATAATTCGTAACATCCAGCAGATTTGGATATGCGGGATTCGGTGTACCGTCGGGATTATTGCCTTGAAGCTCCTGATACGCTTCATCGGAGTTCGCCGCCTGCCGGCATTTTGAAGTCATCTGGTTCCAGGCGGCCGTATCTCCATTGCTGGCCGACAGATCGTGAATCGCATCCCAGTCTTCCTTATCACCCCCGTAATAGCTGGCGGAAAATGACGCATCCGGCCGCTCACACGGATTGTAGAGCCCCCAGTAAAGACCATTTACATACAGGTGAACGAACATCCCATGCGAACCCGCATTTCCAGTTGCTATTTGCAAGCTTCGTCCAAACTCATCACGCGTGTACTGCTCGGTGTATTTCGCTGAATTCCACGAGTATCCGTCATTGGCACCTGCACGCAGCACGACCGTATCGAACTGATCAATCGCATCTTCACCGAACAAGGAATATCTCAACCTGGTCGGCCCATAGATACCCTTAAACAGCAGCCGGAATGATTTCTTCTTCGTCAGGCCCCAACTGCGAAATGCGCCGCCCTGAATACGAATCCCGCAGTCTACCTGCATTCCATCCGTACCGTCCGGATAAATCAGCTCCATCGAACCGGGTCTTTCCCAGGATACACCATGACCGTTCGGATTGGCATAGATACCTTCAGGCGAGTCAAACATATCAGAATTCGTCGTTACCAGTGACATCGACGGAATCGACAAAAGAGCATCTTTCATCATGCCGCTGTAACGCGGATCCTGAACGATATCCGGATCCATTTGATAATCGGCGGAAGTTCCGCCCCAACTCGAGGAATATCCTGAAGGATTACGCGGCTGCTGGAGGACATCATCAAGAAAAATAAACGTCTGAGTATTTATTTTGCTCGGCATCCAACCCGGCTTGACCGCCTTCGCTCGTAAATATGTAGTCTTGTTGATGGGGACAGGGCCGGCATAGGTGATGCCGTTTGGGGCTCGGCCGCCGCTATCGGTTCCAAACGGCTCGGAGCCATCGAGGGTATAATAGATAACGGCTTCATCGGTCTTGGTGGCGATTGTGACAGAGAAAGGCGATACGTAAAAACCACGATTATGGCTGAATTTAGCCTCGGCAACTTCGCCTGAATACGCACTAATATTTTGGGCACCCGGGCTGGGAATGCTGAAGAAACGTTGATTATCATTGGCGTCAGGATAGCGGCCATAAGAAATATCGGTAGTCTGGCCGCCAAAAGTAATGCTGTCAATCAGGGTTATGCCGTCGCTGTCGAAAAGGCTGATTTCTTCGCCGTCGGCATCGAGTTTGAAATTCGCGTGCAGCCCGGCGTCGGTTGTATCGTTGTCGGCCCATATTAAGAGATACCCGCCGGCAGCGATGGTTGTTGCAGCAGGATTATTTGCTGGTATCCGCCACTTAGTGGGATCGGACAGATTGTCCGTCAGGTACATACCGCCGATATTGATAGCAACTGCGCTATAGTTATGAATTTCGATCCAGTCATCATACTGACGCTGTGGGTCCTGAATACAATTGCTGTTGGACGCCATGAATTCATTGATTGCCAGCGGGATACCTGCCTGATCGGCCTGGTCGGCTGCTACTGAGCCTGTAATAGACATGGTCAATATCAGTAAGAGCAACGGGATTCTCAGGCATTTGATCATTCTCAGTATCCTGCCTCCTGTGTTTTAAGCCAATGAGTACCGATTTAACTTTTAAGCCTGTAAAAAGCAAAATCGCATAAATAAGCTCCTTCATTATAACATAAACAGCTTCGTTATTACAAGGTTCACTATTAGCCGTACTGGATGTTTTATACCGGCAAGGCTTGCATTTAACAGTGCGGGCCGCTATCCTTGATGGATAATTTGTCTCATACTATCGCCTGTTTTTTACTTTCGGGTTGAAAATTTAAGGAACTGTAATATGAATGTGTTCCGTTCACCGCATAATCCTGTAATTGGGCCGGAAGATGTAAAACCTTCCGGGGACGACTTTGAAGTCATCGGCGTTTTTAATGCCGGCGTCACTCACCTTGAAGACGAAATTATTCTGCTTCTTCGAGTGGCGGAAAGACCGATAAACACGAATCCGGATGTCGTACAAGCGGCCGTTTACAATGTTGTCGAAGAGCGGCCTGTCATTATAGAATTCTCAAAAGATAATCCGGAAATCGATTTTTCGGATCCCAGACTGATAATCAAGTCGGACCAGACTTACCTGACTTCTATTTCGCATCTGAGGCTGGCCCGCAGCAAAGACGGCATTAACTTCAAGATTGACGATGCCCCCTCGATTTCCCCGGCGAATGATTATGAAACATTCGGCCTCGAAGACCCGCGGATCAGCCTGATCGACGGCATATACTATATCAGTTACGTTGCGGTATCTCCTCTCGGAGTGACAACCTGCCTGATATCTACGAAGGATTTCAT
>JBARRE010000771.1:0-5212 GCA_049644065.1 Sedimentisphaerales bacterium
CACTCAGTCTGGTAGCTCAGAAAAATAGGTGGCTTCTAATTCATGCCGTGACAATGACTTAGGCATGACAGTGCCATTGGTGTCCGGTACCTTTTTCGATGAGTTGTGCTTGATAATTAATTCGTATATCGTATTGCGTATAGCGTATCGCGTGAAGGACAAGGAACAGGCGTGGTGATTGATTATTGATTATACCTATGGCATAAATTTGCTATTGATTATTTAGATTGGTAAACTATTGAAATCTCAATGAGATTTTGTTATTATCGGATTTGACTTCTATTGGAACGCATCACGGAAAGTATCAAAGCGTGTAAGAATACCGTTTATGAAGTCAAATGGGAAAGCTGAAATGGAGTTAAGTACGCGATGAATAGGCGAGAAGGTTTCACCCTGATTGAGTTACTGGTTGTCATTGCGATAATTGCTTTGCTTCTGGCCATTCTGCTGCCCGCTTTAGGCAGAGTGCGGGAACAAACAAAGAGGGTTGTCTGCTCCTCTCAACTCAGACAGCAGACGCTGGGCATGGTGTGCTACACGGAAAACTATGACGGCAAAGTTATGGGAGTAGGAGGCCCCGGCAATCCCTATTGGTTCCACCTGATTGCTCCCTATATCGGAGACGAGCGATACGAGAAAGATCCCCAGGCCGCCTTCGAAGGTGTTATGCAAGTGATTATTTGCCCGTCCGTGACCGAGCGGGCTGACGGCGAAACTTTACAGCGGGGCACGGCTAATCGGTCCTGGTCATTCTGGTGGGGAGAAGTTGGTGATAGTTATGCTGAGGGAAGCTACACGATCAACTCGTGGCTTCAGCCGACCGGGTATTATCAAGTTGATACGAGCGATCCAATTCACGGCTATTTCTACCGGAATTTATCTGATGCTCGACCTGATGTTCCCTTGTTTGGCGATGGGATGTGGGTAGATGCATGGCCCAGGAGTACCGATCCGCCTCCGTCGAACTCGTTCGATGGCGATAACGGGGATCAAGCCAGCATGCACCGGTTTTGTATCGCCAGACACCGCCGGGCCATCAATCTTAGTTACGTCGATACTCACGTAGCAGTCGTGGAGTTGGAGGATTTGTGGGGGCAGTATTGGCATCGGGGATATGAGCCGCGATATGATATTGTGGTGCCAGATTAGTTCTATTCAATTGCCCATTTCAGATTTCAGCGACGCTATGAATTAAATAGGGACGCACCCTATTTTATGAGAACAAAATGGTAGCAATAATGGTTCATCCCTATTATACTACAGAAAGCCGCGAAAGTGCTGCTTTAACAGCTTACAGATGAAAGTAATAATTATGGGAACGAGGCCCCTCCTTTACGCTCCGCCGGCTTATCCTTTCTTTTTACTCTCTGTCGCTCAGGGCATGCTTTGTGGTGAATCCAAAACCATGTTCACCCCGTAAGATAGGCGAAGCCGGAATCTCACAGGGTAAATCCGTGTCTAAATCAGTACAGGCAATGGTTTATGTAGATTATATTGGTTCGAGGTGCCAATAAAACAAAGCCAATTTTTGAGACGTATCTACTCCAAAAGAGGTAGAAATGATGTCAGAGGCAGAAGGTGAGACGATGATGGACGACATTTGGAGGTTTAGCTATATTTGATATTTGGCGGAGTATAGATCTTTGAACTAAAAAGGGAATATTTCATGCTTTTAATCTGTTCGAAGAATAGGTCGTCGTCTTGGCGGATTTGTCTTGACAGATAGGGAGAGAATTTGATAGTTTGTAGGTTATCGGAGCTTCTGGGTTTTATTATTATTCTTGTGGCCGATTTTAATGAATTGGCGCTCCGTCGAAAGAGGGCAAAGCCAATTCCTGAGACATTGTATTGTACAGATGATAATTCTCGGTCGATATGAATGTTTTAGAAGTTATCTTGTTACGTTTCGGGCCGAATGTCAGTTATTGTAACCTATTTTAAGGAGGACTGTTATGTGTAGAAAAATCATCTATTCTGTTTCATTTATTATGGTTCTGGTCTTGATGTGCGGCGTTGTCCGGGCTGATGTGACCGTCGCCGAAGATCTGCTGGTCGATTTGAGGGCCGAGGACCTGCCGTATGGCGAAGGGGCGACGACCTGGCCCAACCACGGTTCGCTCGGGGACTTTACGGCAGATGGTTCCCCCCTCGTTGAGGACGTTGCCGGGATGAAAGCCGTGACATTCGACGGCGGCAGTTGGTTCGATGGGCCGACATCTACAGCCGGCATCGAAGGTGACGGAACCCGGTCAATCGAGGTATGGGCGTACAATCCATCATTGGGTGAACCTGAAGAAACAACGGTCTCCTGGGCTCATCGTGGCGGCCCCGATGGTACCAATATGGCTTTCAACTATTGTACCCACGGTACCTGGGGGTCGGTGGGGCACTGGGGTGGCGCGCACGACATGGGCTGGTGGGGAAGCCACTCGCCTGCCCCCGCCGCCAGCACGTGGTGGCATCTGACCTATACGCACGATGGCACTGCTACTCGTATCTACGTCAATGGCGTGGAAGAGAGCGTCATTGACCCGATGACGCTGGACACGCACGGTGGCACTCCCATCAGGGTGGCCGCTCAGGCTGACGGTACCGGTGCGGGTGTGGAAAGCGCAATGAATTTCACCGGCTCAATTGCCTCTGTGCGAATTCACGACGGTGTTCTGAGTCCCGCGGATATTCAGAGAAACTTCAAGCTTGGGCGGCTCAAGGCCTGGAATTCGGTTCCGGCCGATGGCGCTCTTCTTCCGGAAACATGGGCGTCTTTAAGTTGGTCGCCGGGAGGTTTTGCAGTTTCACACGATGTTTACTTCGACGATAATTTTGAGGATGTGGACGCCGGCACCGGAGACGCGTTCCGGAGCAACGAGACCATGCCGTTTTATATTGTCGGCTTTGCCGGATATCCCTTTGCGGATGGTCTTGTAAATGGCACAACCTACTACTGGCGGGTCGACGAGGTCAATGACCTGCATCCGGACAGCCCGTGGCGGGGCAATGTCTGGAGTTTTACCGTACCGCCAAAGAAGGCGTATGAACCCGTCCCGTCAGATGATGCAAAGTATATAGATACGAATCCGACTCTTACCTGGACGTCGGGATTCGGCGCGAAAATGCATGTTGTATATTTCGGCGAAGATTTTGATACGGTAAACAATGCTACTGGGAATACTCCCGTGGGACCTACTACTTACTCTCCAGGCGAACTCGAATTAGGTAAGGTCTATTATTGGCGGGTCGATGAACTCGACG
This sequence comes from Sedimentisphaerales bacterium, assembly GCA_049644065.1. GTDB lineage: Bacteria > Planctomycetota > Phycisphaerae > Sedimentisphaerales > Anaerobacaceae > JAFGPJ01. Next base: position 3,253 of record JBARRE010000771.1, read on the forward strand.
GAGCCACTACCTATAAAGGCGATGTCTGGAGTTTCAAAACGATACCTGACATTCTCGTCACCGATCCTAACCTTATGGGCTGGTGGAAGTTCGACGAAGGCGCCGGAGCGACCGCCCTGGACTGGTCGGGCCACGGCAACCATGCCACTCTAATGGGAGGCCCCACGTGGACGGCCGGCTATGACGGTGATGCGCTGAAGCTCGACGGCGCCGATGACTACGCTGTCCTGCCCATCGGCGAGCTTATCAGCTCGATGTCGAGTGCGACTTTCACCACCTGGGTGAATTTCTCCAACATCGGCGGTGCATGGCAGCGGATTTTCGATTTCGGCAGCGGCACGGGGACTTATATATTCCTATGTCCTCGAACCGGGACAGGTGGGCCGATGCGGCTGGCCATCACAACCAGCGCGGGAGCAGGCGAGTCTCTGATAGATGCGACCAATACGCTACCCTCCGGCTGGCACCATGTGGCGGCGGTCGTAAAATCCGGAAATATGCAGCTTTACCTTGATGGTGCAGTAGTTGCCAGCGGTTCGACATCTGTCATTCCGAGCGATCTCGGCCGGACAGGCAGCAATTGGCTCGGCAGGTCGCAGTATGCCGCTGACGGATACTTTAACGGCTCTCTGGACGATTTCCGAATCTACGACTATGCCTTGTCGGCCGATGAGATTGAAACGACGATGCGGGGCGACCCGATGCTGGCCTGGAATGCGAAGCCGGCGGACGGCACAATCCCGGATATTCGAGCAGCATTGCCTCTGAACTGGTCGGCGGGAGAAAAGGCATCGCAGCACGATGTTTATTTCGGCATCGACGCGGATGCCGTCGATAACGCAGAAACCTCTACGCCGGACGTATATCGAGGTCGACAGGCTGCGACCAGCTACACTCCCCCCGAAGGCGTTGAATGGGGCGGCGGGCCTTACTACTGGCGGATCGATGAGTTTAATACTGACGGTACGATAAACAGAGGCAGAGTATGGAGCTTTACGGTGGCTGATTTCATTCTCGTGGACGATTTCGAGTCATATGACACCGGAGACAACCAGGTATGGTATTCGTGGCACGATGGGCTTGGTTATGGTGCTCCGGGAACTGATCCTTACTTTGCCGGCAACGGCACAGGTGCAGCGGTCGGCGACGAAACCACCGGTTCCTATATGGAGGAAACGATTGTTCACAGTGGCGGCCGATCATTGCCATTCAACTATGACAACAACAAGCAGGGTTACGCCAGGTATTCGGAAACAGAGCTGGCCTTGACGAGTCCGCGTGACTGGACAATTGAAGGGTTGGCGGAATTGTCGTTGTGGTTCAGAGGTTACCCGGCATCCGTCGGCAGCTTCGTAGAGGGGCCGGTCGGTACCTATACGATGACAGGATCCGGCGCCGATATCTGGGGTGAATCCGACCAGTTCCATTATGCCTTCAAGGTGCTTACCGGTCCCGGCTCGATTGTAGCGAAGGTCGAGAGCGTTAGCAATACGGACGTCTGGGCCAAGGCGGGCGTAATGATTCGCGAGACGCTTGACGGCGGTTCGACGCACGCAATGATGGTCGTGACGCCTTCTTCGGGTATTGCCTTCCAGCGGCGTTTCGAGACGGATGGCGCCAGCAGCGATACGACAACGGGTGGAATCACCGCACCGTACTGGGTGAAAATCGAGCGTGGCCTGGCAGGTAACTTTACAGCGTATAGTTCAACCAACGGCACCACGTGGCAGATACAAGGCCAGCCGGAACCCTTCCAGATGGGCTCGAATGCCTATATTGGTTTGGCCGTGACTGCTCACAATGCAACAGCCACATGCGAGGCCAAATTCTCCAACGTTACGATTACGGGTAATGTTGGCCAACTATGGACCAATCAGGATGTTGGCATACTCAGCAATGATGCCGAGCCGCTGTATGTGGCTGTAGCTAACAGCGCTGGCAATCCTGCTGTAGTAGTCCA
>JBARRE010000772.1:0-7200 GCA_049644065.1 Sedimentisphaerales bacterium
AATTATGAAAAGGGCTTTTAGATAACCGTTTAATATGATAGTATAAGTATATGGACAAGCTCGTTTCACATGATCGTAATGAAGAATCCGCTGAAGCCAAGGTCCGCTGGTTTCGGTCTCTGGCGATGTCCGAACGTATGGAGATGCTTTGCTCATTCACGGATCTGGCCCTGACCGCCAATCCAGGCCTACAGGAATACAAACATGCTCAACCGGTTACAGGACGTATTCAGGTGCTTTCAAAAACATAAGGTCAAGTACCTTGTAATAGGTGGGATCGCCTCTGTTCTGCACGGTGTCCCCAGGGCCACTTTTGATCTGGACATTCTCATTGAGGCTACATTGGAAAATGCAAAGCGCTTACTTGATGCCCTTATGGATGCTGGACTGGCTACAGCATCGTTAACTACGCATGAGGAGATTCTTGCTCACGAAATCACCATTTTCAAAGATAAAGTCCGCATCGACGTGCAAACATCAACCCCCGGAGCAAGCTTTGAGGAGGCATGGAAACGACGTGAGGTTATGAAATATCAGGGGCAGGAATTCCTCGTCATATCGAAGGCTGACCTGATTTCTTCAAAGCGTGCCGCTGGCCGTGACGTTGACCTTGAAGACGTTCGCTTGCTTGAGCTTACTGAGGATTTGGACAAAACAAATTAGTTAATCTCTTTTTTCTCTGTGTCCTCTGTGGCTAAAATTAGAAGGTATTGCAGCATTGACAAATTGTTTATAAAGGAGTTTCTCATGAAACGTAGAAATTCGAAGAGCTTAATTGCTGCCGTAATGACGCCGGGCAGTATTTTGCAAATAATGTTCTGTTTTTGTCTCCTGATTGGATTTAGCGGGCAGGCAAGTGCCGGGTGGGAACAAGTTAGTGAGATTTTGAGTCGTATTAAGGCCCCGCAGTTTCCGAATCGGGATTTCACCATTACGGATTACGGTGCCGTGGCGGACAATGAAAGGGATTGCACTGATGCCTTCAAAAGAGCAATCTCAGCAGCCCACCAGGCCGGGGGCGGTCGCGTCGTTGTCCCTCCGGGCTCATTCATGACCGGACCGATTCATCTGAAAAGTAACGTCAACCTGCACGTTTCAGATGGCGCTATCATCAACTTCTCTTTGGATCCCGGCAAATATATGCCGGCCGTCTATAGCCGGTTCGAGGGCACCGAGTGCATGAACTATTCGCCCTTAGTCTATGCCTGCGAGCAGGAAAATATCGCCATCACAGGCAAGGGAATACTCAACGGACAGGCCAGCGACGAAAATTGGTGGCGATGGAAGAAAACCCAGGGCGATGATGTTAATGCACTGCGGAATCAGGGAGAAACGGGCGAGCCGGTCCGGCAGAGAATCTTCGGGATCGGCAAACAACTACGTCCCAACATGATACAGCCATATAAATGTAAAAACATCCTTATCGAGGGCGTGACAATCAAGAACTCGCCCATGTGGCATATTCACCCCGTGCTCTCGACAAATGTCACCGTCAGAAACGTGCGAGTCGTCGGCCACGGCCCCAACAACGACGGCTGCAATCCCGAATCCTGCAAAGACGTTCTCATCGAAGGCTGTTATTTCGACACGGGAGATGACTGTATCGCCATCAAGTCGGGCAGAAACAACGACGGCAGGCGTGTGAACGTGCCAAGCGAAAATATCGTTATTAGAAATTGCCAGATGAAAGATGGGCACGGCGGCGTTGTCATCGGAAGTGAAATGACGGGAGGCGCCAGGAATATCTTCGCCGAGAACTGCACGATGGACAGCCCGAACCTGGACCGGGCACTGCGGATCAAAACCAACTCCGTACGCGGCGGGACAGTCGAAAACGTCTACATGAGAAATGTCAAAATCGGCCAGGTCGCCGAGGCGGTGCTCAAGATCAACTTCAACTACGGCGAAGGTGACACAGGCAAGTTTACGCCGACCGTTCGCAACATCAATATGGAGAACGTCACCAGCGGTAAAAGCAAACACGCCTTGTCAATCAGCGGTTACGAACGCTCGCCGATAACCGATATCCACCTGAAAAATTGCATCTTTGATAACGTAGAGAAATCCAACATTCTCATTGGAGTGAAAAACCTGGCTATGGACAACGTAATGATTAACGGTAAATCTGTAAAATAATCCGCTTGACATTTGTATATATCTATCATATACTTAAAGTAGAATGGATAATATTGAAAAATTGTTGAAGTGTACGGGATTCGAGTGGAACCGCGGAAATATTGAAAAAAACTGGATCAAACACAATGTCAGTCCTGTTGAATGTGAACAGGCGTTTTTCAATGAGCCGCTGATTATTCTCGATGATCCTAAACACTCGGCCCTCGAGAAAAGATATGCTGCTTTCGGTCGTACAGATACCGGAAGATTGCTTGTAGTGATATTTACAAAGCGGAGCATGCTTCTGAGAGTTATTTCTGCAAGAGATATGAACCGCAGAGAAAGGAAGTTTTATGAAGAAAACCAATAGAAAACACATACCCAAATTCAAGAGTGAAGATCAGGAGCGTAAATTTTGGGCTACACATTCACCTTTGGATTTTTTTGATGCAAGCAGTGCCAGGCGGGTAACACTCCCGAATTTAAAGCCATCGGTCAAGACAATTTCTATTAGACTACCGGAGATGATGCTGGAACAGCTAAAGCTCCTTGCCAACAAAAGGGACGTGCCGTATCAATCCCTTATAAAGATGTTCTTATCCGAGCGAATAGAAGCTGAATTGAGGCCATCAACAAAATATTGAGGCATGTCTTGTTTATAGCACATCCAGCTTGCCGAGCACAGATTTGGATTGCAAAGGATTTGCATATGGAAAACGATGACAATTTTAAGAAAACAATAGATTTAATCGGCAAATCCAAGTGTATATTGATCACGTCTCATACCAAGCCGGATGGAGATGCGTGCGGTTGCATATCGGCGATGTGTGATGCGCTTGGAACTCTCGGTAAGAATGTCACGCCGCTGTTGCTCTCGGCGGCGCCGCAGTGGTATGAGTTTTTGTTCGCTGAAAAGCCCGCCGTCATCGGCGAAGATGTCCAGCTCGATGAGCTGATAGCAGGACGGTTCGGCAAATTCGATTTGATTGTCATTGTCGATACCAACAGCTACAGCCAACTGCCAAAATTTGATGAATATTTGAAACAGGCCGACACACCGATCCTTGTCCTCGACCATCACGAAACCTCCGACGGCCTCGGAGACGTGGAGCTGGTCGATTCCGATGCCGCCGCGACAGGCCTGATTGTTCTTGATTTGCTCGAATACGCAGGCTGGCCCGTCACCGAGAAAATTGCCGAATCGCTGTTCGTCGCACTGGCGACCGATACCGGCTGGTTCCAGTTCAGCAATTCAAACAGCAGGGTCTATCGTGCCTGCGCCGAGCTGATCGACGCCGGGGCAAAACCGACGCAAATCTACGACCATTTATATCTGAACTTCTCATATCCGCGCTTCAAGCTGATGGCCGGGATGCTCGACAAACTCGAGCTGCACCTGGACGGCCGGTACGCCGCCATGCAGATATCACAGCAGGACTTCGAGCGGACCGGCGCCACGTACAGCGACACGGAGAACCTCATCAACGAATGTCACCGTATCGACTCGGTCGAGGCCTCGGCTCTGTTCATCGAGCTCGAAGACGACCGAATTCGATGCTCGCTGAGAAGCAGGGGCTCCCTCGACGTCAGCAAAATCGCCGCCCAGTTCGGCGGCGGAGGCCACACAATGGCCGCCGGCACCTTCCTGCCCGGACCGCTCGAAAACGCAAAACAGCTTATTCTGACCGAAATGGAAAAGCATCTTTAGAAGTGTCTATTATTTATCCTTTAAAATTATTGATATTGATTCGCGAACGACAATGTAGTATAATTTAGCTATGACGAGTAAAGAAATCGCACTACAAATAATTGAGCAACTCCCGGAAGATGCGTCCTGGGAGGATATACAGGAGCGAATCAATTTTGCTGCTGCGGTCCGCAAAGGATTTCACGAGCTTGATGAGGGCAAAGGTATCTCCCACGAGAAGATTATTAAGGAATTTGCCGAATGGCTTGCAAACTGATCTGGGCTCCTTCGGCTCGGTTCGACCTCAAAGAAATCGCATCTTATATCGCCGATTCTCGCCCTGAAGCATCCACCCGGTTTGTCAAGAGTTTATTTCACAGTGTTGAGCATCTAATCGATTTTCCCGAATCCGGTCGTATTGTTCCGGAATTTGGCGACCCTTCGATCCGGGAAATCATTCGCAAACCCTGCAGAATCGTTTACCGTATCAAACATGAGAAGGGTATCATCGAAATCGTTAGAATCTGGCATGCCGCAAGGGGAACTCCGCAGATGTAGTTGGTCTTATCAATCATTTCCTACTCAAAAAAGTCCGAATAGAAAAATTGCATGTCCGATTGAATAATCTCACCCGTCCGTGCGTCAATATATTTGGACACGAGTTTTCCGAACGGTTAACTTGTCCGCTTGAGATAGAGAATGCTCGTAGTCCTTTTAACTAATCAAAAGGACTACGTGCTTGATAGTATTGCCAGATGAATAAGTGGGAAGATTTTAGTTTTCCTCACAAAAACGATTGCTCGATATTAAGGCAAATTGTATAATCCATCTTTTGATTCCCAAAGGCACTTGATTCAAACGCGGAGTTTTTGCTGTGTCTGATATAAGCGAAGATGTAGAAAGCAGAGGAAGTAAGCAACCGAATAGGCTGCTGGTTTTGGCAGTGCTTGCGGGAGTCATACTGCTTACACAACTGCCCAATTTGTTGTGGAATTTCCCGAAGAACTCAAGGAAGTTCGTAAACGATACCCTACTCAATGGAGCAAGGAAGAACGAGCCCAGGCTGAGGATTGGGTGGAATCCAACACCGAGGCTCTGGATCTTGTCGAGAAAGGAACACAAAAGCCTTACTACTGGATTGAGTATGAGCATCAGAATGAGCGTATGCCCCCATTGACAAAAGGCCTCGACAAAATGAGAGACTGTACATTTGCATTATGTATGCGTGCTACATTGAGAACGTCTGAAGGCCGGTACAATCAGGGCTTCAGCGATATAGAGACCTGCTATAGACTGGGACAGCACATAGCGGCGAACAAAGAGGCTATTTGTGACCTTGCTGGATACAATTGTCGCGGCTGGGCAATTCGGACAATGCGCATGATATTAGCATACGAACAGATGGATGGCCCACTGCTAAACCAACTCCAGAAGCACTTCGAGGAATTTGCCCAGAATGATATCTGTGAATTCGACTTAACTGCAGAGAGGCTTTTTGTTATGGACGTCATCCAGTGCATATTTACAGATGATGGCGGCACACCGAGCAAATGGGGCGAGGGCGAGAAAGGCGGCGACCAGGTCTTCTGGCCTGTCCATGAATCCAACGAAGCTCCGGAGTTCTCTAACGAAGGTCAGGAGCTATGAAACAACAGCTTACAACTTCAGTGGATTCGATATGGCTAATGGCCGGGCATTAACCACTGGCGGCAGAATTCGACTAAGTCCAGCTCGTCGATTTTGTTGCCGTCGATCAGGTCTGCTGTCAGCGGACTTTCGTTTTTGTGCCATTCGTCGGCCAGGATACTGTAGTCGCGGAAATCAACGAGGCCGTCAGCATTGAAATCGGCTGAGCCGATTATTGGGCCGGGGCGGGCGAAAATGCCGTAGCGGGAGCCGTCCTGTGTTTGGCTTTGCCAGACAGTGACGAACCGGCCGTCTTCGTTTATTGCGACGGCGGGATACCTCTGGTCGTTCAGCTCAAAAGTGTTAATCTGGAATTCGTCGCCGATAAATTCGCCGGAGCTGCTGAATCGCTGGCCGAATATGTCTCTTTGATTGTCATCGTTCGGATCGATCCTGCAATCCCAGACGACGACAAACTCCCCATCGCCGTTCATAGCTGCCTGGGGATATTGCTGGGCACATGTAAGGGTCGTATTGACGAGGAACTGCTTGCCCAAAGGCGTGCCGTTGGCGTTATACAGCCGGGCGTGAATATCGTCCAGGCCGGCCAGATCAGGATCGCCGTCCCATGCCACCACAAAGCGGCCGTCATCGTCCATCGCAATTGACGGCCTTGTGACCGAACTGATCCGAATTGTGCTGACTTTAAATGTATTCGTTCGAGAAGTGCCGTTCGGATCAAACAATCTGGCCATTATTGAATTGCTGCTCTTGTCCTCCAACCAAACCACGGCGAAGTTCCCGTTGGCATCGGTCGCCACATCCGGATAGCGGTAGATTGATGCATCCTCGTGAATGATAAACTCGCTCCCGAATTCCACGCCGTTGCTATCGTACAATTGGCCGCATATTGCTTTGTTGCCCTCCTCAGGCGTATTATTGCTCTCCCAAACGACGATAAACGTGCCATCGTCATTCAGAGCCACGCTGGGCAAAAGTTGCTGGTCGTTCGTATAGCTGTTGACGCGGAACTCGCCGTCGATGGGCAGACCGTTAGGGTCGAAACGCTGGGCGAAGATATCCTCCCGGTCCTCTTCGATAAATCCCGGCCCCTGCCAGGCGACGACAAAACCGGCCGCTGCATCCATTGCCACGGCCGGTTCTGCCTGATTACCGGAGGAGGTCGCGTTTATCTGAAATTCCTCGCCGAGTTGGCCGCAATTCGGGTCGAAAAGCCGGCCGAAAATGCCGTTCGAGCTGCCATCCTGCAAATAGCTGCTCCAGACCACCACAAAATCCCCGGCCTCATCCATCGCTATATCAGCGTTCTTTTGTTCGTTCGACGTATGCGTATTGACCTGAAACTCCGCCCCGTAAACCGAGGCGAAAAACAGCCCTATCAGCAGATATAAAAGAAATGAATGTCTCATTATACCACCTCCATACCGGCCGTACCGGCCTTAAAGTATACTTATACGTACATATTTTCCGTTTCTATATCGTTAGCGTTTGGGAAACCCAAAATGTTGATAACAAAATCGTAAAAATCCTCTTTTTTTACAGGTTATTTTCGTATCTCATTTATCAAAAAGGAGTTAGGGATTAGAAAAAAATTGATACTATCTCTTCAAATCTGTCTTCCGGCATAAATATCAGCGGCACGGCAAAAAAAGCCGGCAGTCCCGCAATCTGCCGGCTCTTTGACTATATTGGGCGTTTTGTTTTGTGTCGCGGGCATCCTGCCCGCGAGACGAAGGCATCCAGGTGTCGAG
>JBARRE010000773.1:0-1828 GCA_049644065.1 Sedimentisphaerales bacterium
AAAAAATACGCCGCCACCCCAAACAAAACCACCCAAACCGCAAAATATTTCGTATAAAAGGACAGTATCTTCAACATAGAACAAAGTATAAAGCTCTACCGCCCTCCCGACAATCTCAAAAGTGTCCAACTCCAAGTGCTATATAGAATCATAGGTTCATAAATTCGTTGACTTCCCGCTTTCGAGGAGTATCCTTAATTTATGATTTATTCTCTGTGGAGGCAACATGGCTCAAAAATCTAAGATCGAATGGACTGAATCGACCTGGAATCCTGTCACCGGATGTACAAAAATCAGCGATGGCTGCAAGAACTGTTACGCCGAACGGATGGCCTTACGTTTAAAAGCTGCAGGAAGTCCCAACTACGCGAAAGGTTTCCAGGTTACCCTTCACGAACACGCTCTTGAAATTCCATTACGCTGGAAGCAGCCCCGGACAATTTTTGTAAATTCTATGAGCGATCTTTTTCACAAAGATGTTCCTTTCGATTTCATCTCGAAAGTCTTTGATGTTATGCACCGTGCAACCCTGCACCGATTCCAGATACTAACGAAGCGCTCTGAGCGTCTGCTCGAACTCAGCGCCAGGCTTTCGTGGCCGGAGAACGTATGGATGGGCGTGACTGTTGAGAATGCCGATTGTACATTTCGCATAGGCCACCTCAAGCAAACAGATGCCGCCATAAAATTCATCTCTTTCGAGCCGCTCTTGGGCCTGATCCCTAATATCGACCTCGAAGGCATTGACTGGGTCATCGTCGGCGGTGAATCCGGCCCCAAAGCAAGACCAATGGAGCCGGAATGGGCTACAAATATACGCGATCAATCTCTTGACGCGTGCGTCCCCTTCTTCTTCAAACAATGGGGCGGTGTAAATAAGAAGAAAAACGGCAGAGCAATGGATGGTCGAACATGGAACCAGACTCCCCAAACCTCGGTTTTTCAGGAACTAAGCCATGTTTGAATTGCCACAACCCCAAAATGACGGTCTTTATACTCCAATCGTTGGGAAACAGTCATTCGACAAACACTACTTCCTAATGAGATATATAGACATCTTTACCACAGCAATGACAGGTAAATGGAAAGGCCTCCACTACATAGATCTTTTTGCTGGCGCAGGAATCGAGAGGCTACGAGGGTCTGAAGAACTGCGGTGGGGTTCACCAATGATTGCCGCAAATGCCCCCAAAGCCTTTAATAGACTCCACCTCTGTGAGCTAAATCCGCGAAAGTTTCAGGCCCTTCAGAAACGAGTAACCGAAACAAGACCTGATTCGCAAATCGTGAAAGGCGATGCAAACAAAGAGGTGCACAACATCACGAAAGAAATACCCCGAGGCACTCTGTCGCTTGCTTTTCTTGATCCGTATAGCCTGCAGATTGATTTTGAAACATTGCGGGTGCTTGCAGCGAAACAAGCTGATTTGATCATATTCTTCCCCGACAGATTAGATATTCTGCGTAACTGGAAACACTATTACTATAGTGATCCGAATTCGAAGCTTGACCGCCACTTAGGTTTGGGCTCCGGTTGGCGCCCTGTTTTGGAAAATGCCCCCCCGGACAACCGTGCGGAGATCCTCAGGAAGTTCTATGTGGAGCGAATTAAGCAAAATCTGGGATATCAGCATGTTGAGCACGAACGCATACCAAGCCAGGGGTATCCTCTGTACTATCTCATTTTCTGCTCCAGGAGTGAAGTCGGTGCCAAGTTCTGGCGTAAAATCTCCTGGAACAAACCAGGCGGGCAGAGAACGTTCCACTTTGATTGACCTTTCTCAGAGCATAGCTTGCACTTTGATAGGTATTTCGCGTTCAGGACTAA
>JBARRE010000774.1:0-9177 GCA_049644065.1 Sedimentisphaerales bacterium
GCGAGATTCCCGAGAAGCCGGCGGACTACCCGGAGTATTCCATGTTCGGCAGACTGCCGGCTTACGGACTATACTGCCGTCACGTAAAGGGCCTGAAGCTGTTGAACGTACAACTGCAGTTGGAAAAGGCCGATCAGCGTCACGCCGTTGTCTTCGAAGACGTGGAAGATGCGTTCATTGACTGCCTGGACGCGCCGCTTTCGCCTGACGCCGGTACGTTGATTCGTCTTACCGATGTGAAAAAGGTTTTTATTCGCGACAAGCACAACAAAATGATTGAGCATTGATTGAATAACGGAGAATGGTTTTATGATTTTGGAGAAATATTCTTTTGGAATCGGCGACAGGTTCTGTCACCAGGGAAAAGCCCAGCTATCTGCTTTAATAAAGGCAAAAGAGCAGGGCCTGAGCATTACGCCGGTCTGGAACAAGTCGCACAGGGAACATACGATCATCGGGACAAAACCGGCGGACACGCGTCAGGAGGCTCTCGATGCGGTTAAGGCCCTGCAGTGGAACGGCCCCTATTATGTGGATGCCGACCACATTGGGCCGGGCAATGTCGATCAGTTTACCGAATCGAGCGATTTTTTCACCCTCGACGTTGCCGACTTTATCGATCAGCCGGCGGACAAAGCCGACGTAGATGCCTTCGTTAAGAAATACAGCAAGTACATCGGCTCGCTTACAATTGACGGTATTGAGCATACCCTTGACATAACCGAAGAAAGAATCAGAGCGATCGCCGGAAAGTTTCTGCTGGCGGTAAAGCAAGCGGGCGGAATCTATCGTCATATCGTAGAAGTCAAAGGCACCGGCAACTTTATCACCGAAGTCTCGATGGACGAGACCGACCAGCCGCAGACGCCGGTCGAAATGCTTTTTATCTTAGCGGCAATCGCCGACGAAGGAATTCCCGCCCAGACGATTGCGCCGAAGTTCACCGGACGATTTAACAAGGGCGTGGATTACGTCGGTGACGTCACCGCCTTCGCAAAGGAATTCGAAGAAGACCTGGCGGTCGTCGCTTTTGCAGTCGGAGAATTCGGCCTGCCTGAGAACCTCAAGCTCAGCATTCACTCGGGCAGCGATAAGTTCTCAATTTACGCGCCTATCGCCGGAGCTCTTAAGAAATTCGATACCGGGCTGCACGTCAAGACAGCGGGCACAACCTGGCTCGAGGAACTGATCGGCCTGGCAATGGCCGGCGGCGACGGCTTGTCAATCGCAAAAGAAGTCTATGCCAAAGCGCTGCACCGATTCGGCGAGCTTTGCGGGCCTTATGCCACTGTCATTGATATCGACACGACAGAGCTGCCCACCGCTGAGCAGGTGGACACATGGGACGGCCTGGATTTTGTCTCAGCGCTGAGGCACGACCAATCGTGCGAGCAGTACAATCCCAACTTCCGTCAGCTTCTGCACGTCGCATACAAGATCGCCGCGGAGATGGGGACGCGCTTCTCGGATGCACTGGACAGACATGAGGCCATCATCGCTCAGAACGTGGCGGAGAATATTTATGAGCGGCACGTAAGACCCGTCTTTATGGAGTGCCGTTGAGCCAGTTGTCGGCGAAGATTTCGAGGTCGGTGAAACCGACAGCGCCTGATTGATCCAGGTCTGTTCCCTCGCAATAATAATTTGATGCGTTGCAGTTGTTGAAATGCCAGTGTGTCGCGAAAAAGGCAAAATCAATGAAATCGACGCCATCCGGACAGAGAAAATCAGCAGCAGGGATCTGCCACAGCAGTATGGGATAATTCATCCCATCACAGATTGTCCAGATGTCCCTGAAGTCCCAGCCGACATCGCTAAAGGTACTAATTGTCTGCATCTCGGCGGTCGTTTTGCCCGTCCCGCCGGGACTGGTCGACTGACCGCTCGTTTCCGTGTCCCAGAAGCAGTGCGTTGCCCCGCCCAGGACCCGTACATATCCCGTGAAGCCGCCGACGTACTGATTGCCTGAAACGCTGCCCGTCGAATAGCTCTTGTAGGCTCTGCCTCGCTCCACTTGTCCGACCAGTCCGCCTGCATAGGTACCTCCCTTGACACTGCCGGTGGCATAGGAGTTGCTGACCACGCTTGCTTCATTAGTTGTCATGCCCGCGAGTCCGCCGACTTCCAGATTGCCGGTGACGCTGGCTTTTGAATAACATTCGTTCACTGTCGCATCACTGACAAGCCCGACTAATCCGCCGACGTACGAATTGCCGGTAACGCTGCCTGTGGAATAGCAAGAGACGATCCTGCCGGAAGTCGAGCCCACTAACCCGCCGACATAGCGGTCGCCTGAAATACTGACCCCCTTGACGTAGCAGTTTGTGGCTGAGCCCTGTTCCAGGTCGCCCACCAGCGCACCGACCCTGCCTCCCAGGGCGAAGATGTCGGGATTGATCAATCCCAGATTTTTTATCTGCCCGCTCACACACCCGAACAAACCTGTGTACCATTGGTGTGTTGAGCTCAGGCTTAGATTCGAAATCGTATGATCGTTGCCGTCGAAAATGCCGCCGAACGAGTTCTCCCTGTCGGTCCCGATGATATTGTACGCCGTACCGGTATACTCGCTCATATCAATATCAGCCCTAAGCTGGAAATGCTTGTACCTGTCACCGGATCTGGTTCCGACGGCGTTCATCTGCTCGGCACTGCGAATAAGATATGGGTCGTCTTGCGTTCCTGTACCGCCGTCATATTGGGCCTGAGCCGCTGTGCAAAAAAAGCAGAGAGCGAACGACACAAAGAACGACATCGCTCGTTTACCGTTCGGTTTGCAGGACCCGGACGAGCCGAGAGTATCACCCAAACTGCACATATGTTGCCCTCCTTCTTCAAAACGAGTGGACAGTTCATACTACTTGTCAATACCGAGTATATCATCTACCGGGGCCTTCGTCAAGCATTTTCTCACAGTTTCAGTCACCCGCCGACGGCAACCTACCTGAGCGGTTCGATATAGATGTTGCGATATTCTATCGAAGTTCCTTCGCTCTGGAGGCAGATTTTACCGGAGCTTGCCGAGCATTTGGTTGCCACATTCTGCAGGACGCCATTTACCAGAACGACGACCCAGTCGTCCTTACAGATGATATCGTATGCGTTCCACTGGCCGGGCGGTTTTTCGCTGCTGTCTTTGAGTTTTAAGGTCCTGCGTCCTTTGACCCGTGTGCCTCCGTTGGCGTGCTCGGCGGTTTCAAGCCCGCCTATGACCCAGAAATCGCCTGCGTTGCCCGAATACAACTGGCATTCGAGACTCTTCGGCCACACTTTGTCCTCACCGCTCATGTGAACGAGGACGCCGTTGTTGCCGCCTTTTGCAGGCCAGCGCCACTCGACGTGAAACAGGTAATCGGCATAGTCTTTCTCGGTTCGCATATACCCGGCAGGTTTGCCCTCACAAAGAATCAAACCATTCTTAACAGACCACGTCTTCGTGACGTCGTGGTCCGGTTCACGCGTGTACAGCTTCCATCCGGCAAAGTCCCTGCCGTTCCACAGTATCGTCTTCTCTTTAGGCACGATTGGCTTATTCCGCCCTTCCGAAGCGCCTGTTGCCGCAGCGAACAGAGCTATTGTCACCACCAGTACCGCAATTGCCAGCATGTAGCGTTTCATTGGTTTCTCCTATCGATTTTATGAAACTTTTCGTTTCAATAATGAACAATGAACCATGAATACTGTTATCGTTTCAAATCAGTTGTGTCTTGCCCGGAACAGCCACCGGTCGCATCGGCAAATCGCCAAACTCATACTTCGGCGGGCTGAGGTCCAGCTTCGAGGCGTTCATCGCCCAGTCCCACTTAAGGGCGCGCCCGGTATAAGCGCTCATCCGGCCCATGATTGCCGTCAGTGTGCTTTCGGCAATGCGCTTACCCTCGTTGAGTCGCTTGCCTTCACGAATAGCGGCAATCTGGTCTGCGTGTTGCTTTATACATGGATCAATACTATCCCATGCGTATTCGGCTTTGTTGGGTCCTTCTATTACGACCCTGCCAAAGTCCGTATATGCCCGACCCTTCGTCCCCACAATCCTCTGGTCGTTACGATTAGTGCAGCCGTCAATCTGGTTGCCCATATATTCGATTCGCACGCCGTTGGGATACTCATACTCGACGGCAAAATGGTCATAACAGTTGCCGTACTCGGGACCGGTCCGGACCTGCCGGCCGCCCATGCCGATGCATTGAACCGGATGAGCATTCATAGCCCAGTTCATTACGTCCAGATTATGCACGTGCATCTCAACTATAAAGTCTCCGGAAAGCCAGGTTAAAAACAGCCACCGGCGGATCTGCCATTCCATATCCGACCATTCCGGCTGGCGCTGCTTCGGTCCCCAGTCAAGCATGCCGCCGCCAAGCCTTACACACTGACCACCCACAAGTTCACCTATGGCACCATCATGGATACTCTTAAAGCCTTCCACTAAATGTGATATCCGCCGCATCTGTGTACCGGCTACAATTGTTAAACCTTTTTTGTCCGCCAGCTCCGAGGACGCGATCACAGAGCGTACGCCAACCGGGTCCACCGCCACGGGCTTTTCCGTAAAGACATGCTTGCCTGCTTCGATGGCGGCCTTAAGCTGCATGGGACGCCAATGCGGTGTCGTCGTCAGGATGACCATGTCCACATCGCAGGCCAGCACATTTTTGTAAGCGTCAAAACCCGAAAAGCAGGCGTCATCCGTCACTTTGACTTTCTCGCCCAGGTTTTCCTTGAGCCTCCGCCGGCAGCTTTCAAGCCGATCTCTGAAAGTGTCGCCCATCGCCACGAGTTCAACGTTCTCTGAAGAGTTCAGGCACTTTGTTGCATCATGCGTGCCTCGTCCGCCACAACCGATCAGGCCGATGCGGACCTTGTCGGAACCGGCGGCGAACATCCGGCCCGTTCCCGACGCCAAAGTCGCCGCTCCAAGTGCCGCCGAGGTCTTGATAAAGTCTCTGCGCGACAAATCCGGCGTTGTTTGCATTGCTTTGTTTTCCATTGCTTATCCTTTCAATAAACAGTTATCGACCGATGTCTGTTAAACGAGCGGCGTTTTGCCTGGCACCGCCACCGGCCTCATCGGTAAATCACCGAACTCATATTTCGGTGGACTGAGGTCCAGCTTCGAGGCGTTCATCGCCCAGTCCCATTTCAATGCCCGGCCAGTATAGGCGCTCATCCGCCCCATGATTGACGTCAGCGTGCTTTCGGCAATGCGCTTACCTTCATTCAACCGTTCACCTTCACGAATAGCGGCAATCTGGTCCGCATGTTGTTTTATAACCGGACTGGGACTGGGACCATCGTATTTAAAAGGCTTGGGGCCTTCGATGATAAGATTGCCCGAGTCCGTGTATGCCTTGCCTTTCGTCCCAATCACCCGGTTGTCCTGACGATAGGTCACTTTGTCAATCTGAGAACCCATATATTCAACTCGCACGCCGCCTGGATACTCATACTCGACGGCAATATGATCGTAACAGTTGCCGTACTCGGGACCGGTTCGCACCTGCCTGCCGCCCATGCCGATACACTGCACCGGATGCGCCCCCATCGCCCAGTTCATTCTGTCCAAGTTATGGATGTGCATCTCGACAATAAAGTCACCGCTGAGCCAGGTCAGGAACAGCCAGCGGCGAAGCTGCCATTCCATATCCGACCAGCCCGGCTGCCGTTGTCTGGTCTGCTCCGACCACGTGAGCATTCCCCCGCCTAATCTGACACACTGGCCGCTGATTATCTCGCCGATGTCCCCGTTGTGGATTCTTTTCATACCCTCGACCAGGTGGGCCATCCGGCGGCTCTGTGTTCCTGCCACGATCGTTAGATTCTTGCGATCCGCCAATTCTGACGACTCAATCACCGAGCGAACCCCTACAGGATCCACTGCGGCCGGCTTTTCCATGAAGACATGCTTGCCCGCCTCGACGGCAGCGCGCAAATGGCCCGGACGAAACTGAGGCGGCTCGGTCAGAATCACCAAATCCACGTCGCAGCCAAGAACCTTCTTGTGTGCATCCCAGCCGGAAAAACATGTCTCGTTTGTTACCTTTACCTTTTCGCCCAGTTTCTCCGTAAGCTGCCTGCGGCATCTTTCCAGGCGGTCGGCGAAAAGGTCGCCCATGGCCACAAGCTCGACATTCTCCGCCGCGTTCAGGCAGTTGGTCGTATCGTATGTCCCTCGCCCGCCGCAGCCGATTACAGCGATCCGGACCTTGTCGGAACCGGCGGCGAATATCCGGCTTGTACCCGATGCCCAGGTTGTCGCTCCCAAAGCCGCTGATGTTTTGATGAAGTCCCTTCGCGACAGATCCGGTGTCTCTTTTTTTGTTTTATTGTCCATAAGTTACCCTTTCAGTCTTTGGATTTTATATTGATAGAAAATGTCGATCCGCACCCTCAAATCTACTTCGGTTCTTGAAAATAGTCATTCAGTGTTCTCAAGGCTAATGGCAATAAGCCATGCCGTCAAGGCCAATTTACCTATCGGCATGCTGTTCTTTCGGGCCATCTTTCAGACTGGAAGTCAATAATCGTACGGTTTTTTGCCCTGTTTGATTCGGCTTTCGTTTTGCATTTGGCGCAGGGTCTCGGTTAAGACTTCGGCAAGTTTCTCATTACCCATATTCTTCGCCTGCTCGGCGGGTATGGCTTTGCCGTAGCTGATCACAATCGAGCCGTGCGAGAACAGCTTCTTATTCCTGGGCCAGCATTCGAAGGCGCCGTCAATCACTACCGGCACAACCGCGGCTTTGCCCCGCCTGCAAAGCATGCCGAAGCCCGGCTTGAACGGCGTGATTCTCCCGTCCATCGAGCGCGTTCCTTCCGGAAAGAGACAGACTCCTCTGCCTTGCTTGAGCACGTCGATGACTTTCCTCATTGCAGATATGTCCGCTTCGCCCAGCTTGACAGGTATTGTCCCGACCGAAGAAATCATCCTGCCGAAGAACCAGTGGTTAAAAAGCGACTCGCGAGCAAGAAAACTCACGCGCCTCTGAATGAGCCCGCCGCAAAGCATCGGGTCGAGATAGCTCTGATGATTACTGATCAGTACGAACGGGCCGGTTTTGGGAATATTATCTCTGCCGTAACTGCGCACGCGAAAAAACGACATACAAAAAAGCCTGCACAGCCAACGTGCAAACCAGAACCATTTCGCTTTTATGTTTTCTTTGAGCATCTATCTTTTGTATAGCCTGTGAGCGTTTCAACAACCTGTTCTATACTCATATTAGTAGTATCGACGATAATCGCATCTTCGGCCGGCTTCAAAGGCCCAACCGCTCTGCTCTCGTCGCTTTTGTCGCGCTCTTCGATTGCATTTTGTATCTGTTCGAGACTGCCAGCGCCACCTTTTGCCCGCAGTTCCGCCAGTCTTCTTCGTGCCCTCTCGGCAGAATCTGCTATTAGATAAAATTTAATATCAGCGTCCCCGAACGCGACCGTGCCCTGGTCTCGTCCTTCGGTAACGATTTTATGCCGGTCCGCGGCGAACTGCCTTTGCATTTGAACCAGTTCCTCTCGCAATCTCGGCGCAGCGGCGATATACCGGGTATTTGCAGTTACCTCGGGACTGCGTATCTGCTCGGTAACATCAGTGTTGTCGATATGGACAGTCATTTTGCCGGCCTTAATGGAGAATTGAAATTCGCCTGTCTGAGTAATATCGAGCAGCTTCTGTTCATCGTTCAAATCGACGCCGGCCCGCATCGCAGCTAACGTGACCGCTCGATACATAGCACCTGTATCGAGAAAGCTCGCGCCAAGTTTGCGAGCCAAAAGCCTCGCTACGGTACTCTTACCGCTGGCCGCTGGACCATCAATCGTAATAATCAAATCTGACATCGGATGAAATTTCAAAGATTAAGAAATAAAAATAAAAAATAAAAATTGCGGAGTCCCGGCGAGCCGGGACGACTTCCTTAATTTTACATTTTGCACTTTTATTTTTGATTTTCTTTAACGACTTTGGCCACAACGATACTTGTATCATCGATCTGCCTGGCAAGTCCTACAAACCGCCTTCGGTATCTTAGAATGTTCTTAACTATCTGCTCGGCAGAACCTGTGGCGTATTTCTTCGCCGTGGCCAGCAGATTTTCTCTGCCCCATAATTCGTTATCGAAGTTGACCGCGTCGGTCAGCCCATCGGTATAAAACAGCAGACAATCATCGTTTGTCAATTTAACGGTTCCTACCTCGTATTCCGCCTGTTCATCGACTCCGAGCACAAGCCCGCCTTTGTCAAGGTCGATAGTCTTTCCATTCCTTATCAGGACCGTCGGCTCATGCCCGCAATTGCAATATGTCACCGTCATCTGGGCGACGTCGATCATCGCATAGAACAAAGTCACGAATTCACCGTCCTTGCACTCATCACACGCCATACGGTTGAAGTTCTTTATCACGGTACGTGTCCGGTTGATCAGCCTGACGCTGTCTCCGGCATTCTCGGCAAAGTAGCCATCGTCACCCTTGCACTCCGAGCACTCCATACAACCTTCGGCGTAGGCCCTGGCCGCCCCGCGGAACCAGCTCATCATCATGGCCGCCGGCATCCCTTTGCCCATAATGTCGGCAATCGTGATAAGAATCTGTGTCTCGCTTATCCGGCGAAAATCGTAAGCATCCCCCCCGACGTCGAAGCACGGGATATAAGCCGCGGCGATGTCCAGGCCGCGTATTGCAGGGGCTTTTTCCGGAATCATTCTCCGCTGGATCAGCCCTGCAAGCCGCATCTGCTCGGTAATCCGGGCGCCTTCGATAGCCTTTGCATAGAGCCGGGCGTTCGTAATGGCCACCGCGCACTGCGAAGCGACCGCCCTGGCAAGATTAATATCATCTTCGTAAAATCGCTTGGACTTCGGACTGTAAAGCCGAAGCACGCCGATCGCCTGGCCTTTAAAGTGCATAGCGACGGTTAGCTGGCTGACCAGACCTTCCATGATTGTCGCCTCTTTGTATTTGACCCTTCCGTCGACGCGCATATCGTCCAGGATCACAGCTTCGCCCGCGAAGGCCGCTTTAATCACGGGATCGTTCTTTGAGACGACGCCCTTGTTGCGGTATTCTTCGCTGAGTCCGTAGGTGCTCCGCATTTTCAAATCGCCGGCGTCTTCATCAAGCAGCCTGATCGAGCAGGCCTTGACACCAACGGTCTTAACCGCAGCTTCGGCCAGTTTATCC
>JBARRE010000775.1:0-1909 GCA_049644065.1 Sedimentisphaerales bacterium
ACCAGGGAGGCTACACTCCTTTCGAGTTCGATCTTACGCCGTATTTGAAAAAAGGAAAAACGCATCGCCTGGTCCTGCGGGTTGATGACACACCTCATAAATTCAAATTAGAGGGCAAGCAGGGTTACGGCAGAGCCGCCGGAATATGGCAGACCGTCTATCTGGAATCTCGTCCGCCGGTAGCCCTGGAGACGATTCACTTCACGCCTGATATCGACAGCAGGAAAGTCACGGTAAAGGCGATTTTTGACAAACCCGCCCCGGCGGATATGAACCTGAAACTTCAATTTAAGCCCCACGACCTGGCGAATCCGAATATTACCCAAACGGTCCCCAAAGGAGCCAGGGAAATAAAGTTTGAAGTAAGCATTGAAAAGCAGCGTTTGTGGTCGCTGGAGGATCCGTATCTTTATGAGGTCGAGGCGGTATTGTCGGGGCCCAGCGAGATCGAAGATCATGTCTCCACATACTTCGGCATGAGAAAGGTCAGCGTTGTCAAACTTCCCGGCACGGATTTTCCCTACATCGCGCTGAACGATAAGCCGGTATACCTGCAGTTGGCGCTGGACCAGTCCTATCATCCCGATGGTTTTTATACTTTCCCAAGCGACGATTTCATGCGGGACGAAATATTGCGTTCCCGACGCATCGGCCTGAACGGCCAGCGCATTCACATCAAGGTCGAAGTGCCGCGCAAACTTTACTGGGCCGACCGGCTCGGAGTCCTGATTATGGCCGATGTCCAAAACAGTTGGGGACCGCCCGATACCAGTATGCGACAGGAAACCGAAACCGCGCTGCGAGGCATGGTCCGCCGGGATTATAACCATCCCGCGATTTTTTCCTGGGTGAACTTCAACGAGACCTGGGGATTGCGAAACGGGAAAAAAGGTTACACTCCGGAAACACAGAAATGGGTGGCATCGATTTATAAGCTAACCAAACAGCTCGATCCGACCCGGTTGGTGGAAGATAACTCGCCCTGCAACCTCGACCACGTCGACACCGATATCAATAGTTGGCACGCGTATTTGCCCGGTTATGGCTGGCGCGAGCGATTGGGACAGATTACCCGCGATACGTATCCGGGATCGAAGTGGAACTACATCGGCGGGCGTACCCAGGCCAATCAGCCCCTGCTGAACAGCGAGTGCGGCAATGTCTGGGGCTACGAAGGAAGTGCCGGCGACGTCGACTGGAGCTGGGATTATCATATTATGATGAACGAGTTCAGGCGACATCCGGAGATTTGCGGCTGGCTATATACGGAACATCATGATGTCATCAACGAATGGAACGGCTACTATAAGTATGACCGTTCCGAAAAGTACACCGGCATGCCTGAACTGATCGAGGGCATGAGCCTGAGAGACTTGCATGGCCAATTCTACCTGGCCTCGGAAAGGGAGCTGTGCCGTAACGTCAAACCGGGCCAGAATATCCAGGTGCCTCTTTACGCATCCTTCATGACGGATGCAGCGGTCAGCGGGAATTTGATGCTGCGGGCCGAACTGTTCGGCTGGGACACATTCGGACGCCGTGAGACTTACTCCAAATATGAACGCGCTGTCTCTTATAGTCCATGGATGAATGAGGAGCTAAAACCAATCTCTGTGACAATGCCCGGCAAGCCGGCGCTGGCCGTACTGAGCCTGTCTTTGGAAGACGAATCGGGCAATGTCCTGCATCGCAATTTCACTACGTATCTGGTATCGGAAGGCAAGTCACCCCGCGAAGAGACAATCACATCAGACTCCGGGAAAATCAAAGTGGTCCGTTTTGCCCCCAATAGTTTCGAGAAAGCTGAATGGTCTCTCAAACAATGGGATGTGCTCGAAGGGCTGAAAGTAAACGGTGCCGGAGCGGGATATTTCGAATATTCTCTGCCGTGGCCCGCCGGTCTGAATGT
>JBARRE010000776.1:0-11736 GCA_049644065.1 Sedimentisphaerales bacterium
GCTGTTGACCTCGAGTTCTCTCCTGATCTGGATTTGTTCGCGTTTCAGCTCAAGCTGCTGAACCGTTGGAATCCGGACAAGCTGACGAGCCAGAATATTACCAAGATTCGGAATGAGAAATACAAGAATGGTCCAGACAAATAAAGAAATAACCAGCGATGAGGAGGATTGGTGTGTGAGGCAGGAAATCAACAAGCCTAAAGAAAAGAAAACTGCTAAATAGATCACACTGCTCAAGAGGAACAGGCCCAGCTTTGCCCAGTTCTGGGGGCTCATATCTACTGTAGGTTTCAGGGTCACGAAAGCTGTGCCCAGGAGCACAGCTATGAAGAAGGGCAGGATGAAACTGGTAAATCCGCCGATCCATTTACCGATAATGAGGATCGGCCTTTTCACCGTGTTGCTTATCGTTTGCCTCAGCGTCCCTTTTTCTTTTTCACCTGAAACTATGTCAAAAGCAAAGAGCATCGCGCAAAGTGAGAGTATGACCTTGACGACATACAGCAGGTCCGGTACTGTGAAAAGCTTGAAAAGATTGTTCACCGACTGCTGTTTTCTGCTGGCGTTGATTCGTCCACCAGATCCGCCTTCATAAGATCGACATAAATTCTCGTCCAGCCCCTTGGCAAAGATGCCCAATGGTGTTGGCGGAATAACTACAAAAGGATCATCGGATTTCGTCCGCCGCAAGATTTCATAATTCTCCATGGCCAGACAGTAATCGCGATACATAACGAATATGCTGACGAGAATCAATATTGTGGAAAGAATAATTATGATCGAAAACTTGTAACTGAAAAAGTTATAAAGTATCTCTTTTCTGATTATTGACTTCAGCATCGCTTCTTTCCTTTCTCATCGCACGTCATATCTTTGACATAATATACATTAAGACGCTCTAATGCTCTGTTGAAAACGTGGATTGTCATTCTGAGGCGAAGCCGAAGAATCTCATTTCTTGAGCCATAAAGAGATTCTTCACTCCGCTGCGCTCCGTTCAGAATGACAGTTTTTGTGGCTTTTCAACAGAGCAACGCTCTAACGATAAATTTTTCCACTATGAGAATCATTCTTTCCAAGTATCCACGTTCTGGGCAGGTTCCCCATCATAGAATTTCCACTGCCCATCTTCTTGAATGAAGAACATATAGACACACACGTCTTGTTCCTCGGACGGGATCGTAATAAGTAATCCCACACGACCCTCAATGTTAATGGCAGACTCCGGATGTATGGTGGCTTTCGCCAGAAGAATTCCCATCTCGCCAGCCATTCCCTTTTTGAAGTCCTCAAAGCTTCCCTGAGTTTTGATGTGTTCCGACATCAGCTTAAATGCCTGCTCATAATCTTCACTCTTGAGGGCACTTTGAAATTCGCTTAAGGCTTTGGTGACGGCTTCGACCTGGGCAGCAGGAACATCGACCTGAACAACAGGACGATCGGAACCAGAATCTTCTTCAGGTGTTGCCTTATCAGTGTTGTCAGCATTTATTTGTTTTGCACTTTGCGTCTCTTCTGCCGGTGTAGCCTTATCAGTATTGCCGGCATTTATTTGTTTTGTATTTTGCTTCTCTTCTGTGGTATTATTCACATTTTGGTTTTCTGACATACTAAGTTTAACAATTGCATACACAAGACAGCACATCAATATGACAGCTACGATGATGAATTTCTTCATAATTCCGCCCTTTCAGAATTTAATAAGACAATATTTACAATTTTAACGACTCAAATGCTCTACGGTTTTGTGGCAGCTTCGCCCTTTTAAAAATTCTCAGAGCATTTTCTACTGTCTATTTGTTTATCTTCTGCTCAGTTTTACGCCCATGAATACTATGCCGGTTATCAGGACAACCAGCCCCAGGACCAGAACAAGCGTGGCCGTGATGTTTGTCTTGGCGCTGATGCGAATTTTAAGTCGTTTCTCAAGTGCCTCCACAACCTCGCTGCCGCTTTGACCTTTCGCTTCGATCTGGGCCTCATATTCGCCGACGCCGACGTCCGGGCCAGGGCTGATGTGTATCTGTATCGGCAACTTGTCGTTGGGCGCAAGTTCTTCGATCAGTTTCGGCAGGACTTCAGCCTTCCAGCCTAACGGCGGTAATATCTTCGGAACGATGTTGAACAGTGTCAGAGTGCCGTCATTGTGCAAATCGGCTTTGATGTCCACGTTCTGTTGTGGCTTGATTTCCCAAAAAAGATTGTTGATGAGGATATCCAGCCGACCGGTTCCTTTGGGGATCAGAGCCAGATCAACCCGGCCGGCCTTGATTTCGGCGAACCGGTCGGTAGGTATTTCCTGATTAGCATTCTCCTTTTTTAATTCATTGAGCATTTCCGCCTGTTTGGTCGTAACCACCCAGGCCTGGAAGTTGATTGTCTTGTTAATCATCCCCACATCGAGTTTTTCCGGTATAGAGATTTGCAGCGTCAAATTGAACTTGCTGACCAATTCGGTAAATCGCACGCTGGTAATGCGGGCGTTGCGCATATCAACAAACGAGTAGTTGATCTGCGGCGGCAGATTCGTTAACAACAAAGAGAAATTCCTATCGGAAGTCACCAGCATTTCGAGATCAAGGTGATAATTAATGACCGTGCCAAGCTGGCCCTCCTGAGAAAACTGGGACGCTACAACAGTGGGTATCTCCTGGAGCGATTCCTTCTCGAGATAAACATACTCTATGACATTCTGATCCAGGTACTTCAATTTCACTCCTGCTTCCTGGACATCCGTCAGCAGTATGAACTTGATTTTCTCTTCCGCCCCGTAGCGCAGCATAGGTATGATCTTCTCGTAAGGCTTGCCTATGCTCGCGTTGTCACTGACGATCGAGACGATAATATTATCGATATCCAGCAGGGCCTGTATCTGCTTGGGGTTTTGCCATTCCGATCGTAATTCGGATCCACTTTGCGTCTCGGTCAAACTCAATGCCGACTCGGCCAGCGTCAAATCAGACGAGTTCTTGAGCACCAAATCGATCATTCGCCGGCCTTCACTGTCATAGTACTTCTTGGCTTCCATGATCGTAATGTGTGTGGCGTTGGCGAGAAAACCCAGCTTCGTTTGATCGAGCTCGATCTCAGCCTTCTTCAGTGCCTGTTGGGCTTGCATATAGGCCGACCAGGCATCATCGAGTTCCTTTTGGGGAATGATGTTCTGCTTAATAAGCCTTTCTGCATCCCGGTACGCACTCTCGAAACGATCGTGGGCTTCTTTGGCATTCTCGAGGACAACCAGAGCATCTCTGAGACTGAGTTCGTTCAAAAATTCCGTACGTGTCTTAGATGTTTGGTCCGGATTGGTTGTGGGTGCCTCTTGTTCTTCCTGCTGTGCATACACGGCACCGGCCAGAAATAAGGCACATACTATTGATGCAATGTTTCTGAAGTTTCTTATTCTGTTCATTTGAAATACACTCCTACTTAAAAAACCGTATTGCTAAACGCAAGTTTTCCTGGCGTTGGATAAGTTCTCCCTGTTCAATAAAGAAGCCGTCTTGCGCCCGGAAAAAATTCTCGCGGAACCGCTCCAGGGCGTCGTCGTCGATCTTTCCGACGTCTTTCCGTTGGGTTTGTATCATGAACCGCTGGCTCTCGATTTCGACGTTCTTCTGAGCCAGATCTACTTGAAATTTCTGCTCCGCTAAGCGATTGTAGTATTGACGTACGTTCAATTCAATGAGGTCCTTTTCATCCTCGAGAGCCGCCTTGAAACTATTAAGCAGGGCTCTTTCCTGGATCTGTTTACCTTTGCGCGCTCCGCCCTCTGTGATCGGAATCCGCAATTGCAAGCCCGCGTACCACCCCGGATCGGGCCCGCCTAAAGTCACTTCATCGCGGTATATGCCGAGGCTTTGTGATCTGTCTTCTTTCTGCCCCGGCATCTTCGGCTGGCCGAAAATATCGAATCCCCAGGTGTCGTCTTCGTTGAGAAGGTCGCCACCGATCGTACCATTTTCATCCTGATACCCCGTTCTCGCACGCAAGTCCGGCAGGTATTCATAACGTAATTGGTTCAGCACTCTTTGCTGCTCGGATATATAGGCCTCGGCCAATGCCACCTGACTGCTCTGAGCAAGGGCAAGAAGGATCATGCCGTCCATATCGAATTCGTCAAGAGCAAAACGGTCCATCTGGCCTTCGAATTCCACCTTGTCGGCACTGATCGGCAAACCGATCAGCCGCAACAACTCTATCATACGGTTGAATTTCTCACGCTCTAATGCGTTGATTGCCGATCTTTCCGTAAGCACGTTTAGGTAGGCCGTCAGAACCTCCATTTTGGTGCTCAGGTTGTTTTCCTCCATCCTCTGCTTCTTTATTTCGTGCTGCTTCTCGAATTGCTCAAGCGACTCCTGGCGAGTGGCGATCTGTTGCTTTTTCAATTGTATGAAAAAGAACGCCTTGCGTACATCTGAAAATACGCTGGCAATTGCGTTTTCATAATTGAACAGCACATTACGCTGCTCGCGACGCAGTTTGGTATCCAGAGGATTGTCCTTACCGAACTCAAAGATCCGCTGGCTGATTTTGGCACTGATGCTGTGGGCATCATCGGTGTTGTTGTCGGACCCGAAATTTCGAAAATGCTCATATTGGGAAATCAGCTCAACACTGGGCATGAATCGCGAATTGTTAATCAGCTTACTGCCTCCGACGGCGAGTATCTGCTCGCGTGCCTGCTTGATCTCATTGCTGTTAACAAAAGCCGATTGTAAGCATTCGGCCAGTGTAAGGACACGTTCGGCCTTCATTTGCCTCGGCAAGACAGTTCGTGCCGGCAGCTCCCCAACCGCCCTGAGATACGCAATCGAATTCGGCTCAGAAGGTGCCATTTCGGCTTCTTCTTCAAGTCGCCGTTCAATTTGCACAAGTGAAGGATCAAGCTTTTCAGCCGCAAGGGCACCGCCCGGTCCCAACTGTAGCCAAACCAGTACTATAGCTGTCAGAAATACCACACTGTAGGTTCGTCTCATTTCCATTTTACTCTCTTTCTGAATTTCGCACTTTCCCGGCGTGCCGGGACTTGAATTTGTTTCGGATTTCCTCTTTCACCGCACATCGTAGCGTAAGAATGATACAAAAGACGCCGCAAAGAAGACCAGGTTAAATAACGCCAGCACTCCGATATCCCAAACGGCTAATCTCAGAGATTCTCCAAGCCCAAAGTCCCGCTCCTGGAACTTCGGCACCGTGTCGAAGTCAACAGGATTATGGGAGATTGTTCTCCAAGCCTGCGCGCTGCTTGTTTCAGGAAATATCAGATGCAGGCTTAGAGGGTCCTCGGCGTCCCTGCTGCGAATGTACTCCTTCAGCTCAGCCTGATATTCCTTGATCTGTTTGAGAAGGCTTACGCAGTGGTTGATTCCCGTCCCGGCAACAGCCTCAGAAGCACGCTGATAGATGACGGTCAGTGAAAGACACGTGAGGTTGCGGCCGATGAACGCCTGTGCCAGCATTTTATTGTGATGATCTTCACGAGCCTGGTTCTTGGCATTTGTCTCTGCCGTTCTGAGCCGACCCCTTGCGGGGGGATTGTTCATAGGATTGTTGACATTACCAGCCCAGTTCCCTGCCCTCTCACCAAATCTGGCGCTGTTTCCCCACATCTCGGCTGAGATTTCACCTAATCTTCTCTCCAACTCCGTTGGATTCGGGGCCTTGCCGGAGACTTCTGAGATGATTCTCCCGAAACTTGGTATCAGAATAACCAACACCACCCAAATCAGTAAAAGGACAACCATGGAATTGGCAGGGTAGGCGGTTCTGCTCGATACAAACATACCCAAAAGGATAAAAATAGAAAGATATAAGAACGACAAGAGAACAATGATAAGAATTTTCAGCCAATCCAATCCACTGATGACTGCAACGTTAAAGGCGACCACAATGATAAGGCTAACCAGCAGACCAATGAATAAAGGTATGCCTATGGTGAGCACAACGCCAAGATACTTGCCTAAGAGCACCTCATACCTTGGGATTGTGTTTGCCAGCATTTGCCGCAGCGTTCCATCTTCTTTCTCGCCACTGACGCTGTCGTATGTAAAAACCAGCGCCAGAAAGCTCAGAATCACAGAAACAATGAAGGCCCAGTCGATGTTGCTGAAATGAGAAAGAGTAAAGTTACCCCGGCCTTTTATTTCGGGCAAGTCACTGCTGAATACGTCGAATGTAAAACAGTTGGGCAGAGATTTCTCAAATCCTTCTGTGCAAAGGGCAAGCGGTTTTGGCTCTCTCCAGACGCTTTGTCTATAGAACGCCAATCTGTAAAGCTGCTGCGATTGTTTACTCAGGCCTGCCAGGTTTTCGTTTGTTTTTTCCCAGTAATCGCTCGACTGCTGTTTATACTTGCCCACAAAGACAAATCCGCTGACTGCGAAAAGCAGGATAATCAGCACCAGCGAAAGGATGAAACGAAAACTCAGAAGGTTCTCAAGAATTTCCTTGCGTATAATTTGGCGAATCATATCAGGCCTCCGATGCTCGTATAAAAATACATTTTTTAGTTTTTTCCGTTTGATGTCGAATCATCTGACGTCGTATCCTGCAAATGCTGTAAACGCCACGGCAAAAAACAGGACATTCCCAAGGATCAAGAATGCCAAATCGGGAGCGATCCTGCGCAGAGTTCCCACAATATCGGCACTGTAAGTGAATCGGGGCAGATCGCTTAGCTCAAGAGGCGCAGCAGTATCACCTCTTGGCCGGGTCTCGATCTCTTCTTCAGTACAGGGTGTGAAAAAAATTGTTGAAGAGAAGTTATTGGTTCGGGAACGCATGTACTCAATGATGTCATTTCGATACGGTTTGACGGCGTCGATGAAGTGCTGAAAGCCAGCCACGTCGGTCCCGGCCAGAGCAGACATTATGTTCTCGTACAGAGAAATGGGGGAAATTCGGGATAGATTATTTGCCAACCGTGTCTGTTCGAACAGGCTGCGGAGATAAACATCTTTGATTTCCGAGTGCTGGTTGGCATATCTGATTTGAATGGGCACACCAATGCTATAGTCTACAAGTTCGTTGTGGATATAAGTCTTAGTGCCGGATCGAACGTAGCCGTGTCCAAAACCTCCTGCACCGGGGACGTCAGATCGTTCATTATATCCGGACATATAACTCTTGCCGGAACGTTGCAGCTCCTTTGCAAATTCCATCTGGGTCTGCCTTCGCAGCGAGTTAATATGCTCATTTACCTTGTCCTCCGACTCAACGAATCGAATCTGTGTGGCCAAATACACACTTGCATTCGGAATCACCACCAGAAAAATGATCCACGCAAACAATGCAAGCACCAGTGAAAGAGTGGACCTTCTCGCCAGGCAGGAAAACAGCAGCCCCAGATTATACATCGTTACAATAAACACTAACGAGGTAATAAACATGAATCCGATGTGAATACAGTCCGAACCGGTAAAATCCACCATAGGCAAACAAAGCAGAATGACTAATCCCAAAATAAAGGCGATTGTGACTGCCACAACAAGGACCAGCAGTCCCGCCAGAAGCTTGCCTAACAACACCTGATAGCGTGCGGCGTTATTTGAGAGCACCAGCCGCAACGTCCCTCGCTCCCTTTCGCCGGATATGGCGTCATACGCCACAAGCAATGCCAGGACGCTAATGACAATTTTGAATATCAGTGAGACGTCAAAGACCGAAAAGATTGACAGATAGTGGTTCGCCGCCGCCCCACTTATCTCAGGGACCTCATTGTACTCTATTGTCGCAGAGCCACCAAGCTGCTTTTCCAGACCTTCACTGAAGACGGCCAACACGGACGGCGGCCGATATATAGTGGGCGTAATATTCTTATAGACCGTGACTTTACGCAGCTCAGCTTCGTTATAGGCCACATTCTCATTGTAAGTTTTGAGTCTTTCCTGGTATGCCTTGCCTAAGATGGGCACAAAGACGGCCATCAGAACCACACAGAGTATCGTACCCACAGCGAACTTGAACGTCATCAGGTTCAGCAGGAATTCCTTTTTGGCGATTTTCCAAATCATTTGGACACCTCTTATCTTCTTATACTCGATTTCACGAGGAAAAATACTATTCCTGCAACAATGCCGGCCAGAGCAATGACCAATATCAATACAATTGCTATGTTGCTTGAGCCGCTTGTCCGCTCCTGAAATTGCTCTTGCACGACCGATGTTGCTTCACTCGATGCCGCAACAACGCGCTTAAGGACAAGCGCCATCGTCTTTCCCTGCTGGCTGAATTGACCTTCGATGGTCGAACCATCTTCTTTCATCGTACCCTCAAAAACACCCTGATTGGACGGCATTTTAAAGTGTAGCGTGCCATTTGCAAAAGTGACTTCGTCCAGAGGAATCGACCCTGATGCATCCTCGGTACCCTCAACGATAGTGGTGGCAGCAAGGGTACCATCGGATTCTCTACGAATCTCGATTACAGCTTCCTGGCTGACTTGGTCGGCGATTATCCGCCAATCGCCTTCGATACCTCCGCGAGCGCCGGCGCCCGTTACCGGTCGTGGTCGAGCTTGAGGCTCGGCGACTGCCGCCTGTGCAGGGCGAGTAATGATCGCCGTCTGTGCGACCGTCATCGGATCCTCGCCCGAATAGAGCGCAAGGATCCCATTAGCGTCAATCGCGCCACGAATAATGCAAACCTCGTCGATGAGGCCGACAAAATACTTATACAGGCTGCCGTCTCTGTTGTCCGTGATGACTCCGATATAGGCATTATGCTGGGATGCACCGGAAAGGTCATATTCGGCAGGAAGGTAGCTGCCTCCATCCAACACACCATCGACATAGACGTGCAACTGCCCTGCATTTCTCATTCCGACGACGTGATGCCATGTACCGTCATTCACGGCGGTTTTTCCTATTGCTTGGATCTTATGCGTGTCAGTATCCGTGGTCAGGACAACCGTACCCAGGTACTCTTCATTCACAGCAAGCGCGTACCGTATTCCACCTTCTTCGTCGCCGCCGTTGGCAAAGACTGTCCCTCGATTCTCAGGCTCCGTGCCGGACTGTGTCGTCTTTATCCAGGCCGATACGGTCCAGTCTCCGGTCCCGAAGTTCAGCGAATCCGGATTTCCGCAGTCCACGTAATCGTCGCCGTCGAAGCTGATCGCCCGGCCAACCTTGCCGTCCATATATGCAGGATTGCCATGTATGGTCCCATGATTGGCCCCGGCGCTGTCGTTTGCGTCGTTGTCGAACTTCCACCAGGCAACCAGCTTGTCAGGACCCTGAAGCTGAGGATTAGCCCTCTGTGCGATCGTGTTCGGATCGGCGCCTGTATAAAGCGCATGAATTGCGTTGGCATCAATCGCCCCACCGATAATACTAACCTCATCGATCAGGCCGTTCCACTCGCGGCCGGTTTGCTCACTATTGCCTCCGATAATCACGGCAGAGTCGTTCATCTGGATGGCGCCCGAAGCCTCGCTGGAGTTGTCCAGCAAGCCGTCGATATACAGCAATACTCCTGACCCGTCATAGACACCGACCACATGATGCCACTGGCCATCATTGACGTTCTTTTTTCCTTCGATGCCCTCGGGCCGCTGGCCCGTGACAGACGTAATCCCTGTGCAGTGGAACGTGAGGGTGTCTTCCTCGGCGGTTCTCTGGAGCCGCCAGCTTGTGTCACCCTTGGTAATAAGAGCTTGCCACCGCTTGTCGAATACATTGACCTTGAACCAGGCGGCAACAGTTATTGGCCCGGCAATATCGAACGCCGATTCATTTTCAATCTGCACAAAGTCGCCTATACCATCGAATTCAAGAGCCCCGCCGACCTTTCCGCCGGCAGGCCGCCACTGCGGATTCCCGACCAGCCTGCCCGTGCAGCCGTTACCCGAAGAATCAGCCACATCGTTGCCGTCAGCTTCATCGAGCCTCCACCAGGCGATGAGCTTGTTACGATCCTGGAGTTGCTTTTCCGAGGCCTGCACGACCCCACTGTCACTTTGGCCTTCAGCCTCAATCGGAACTTGTTCAACGCGCTTAAGCAAGGCCGGCCATTGCTGGTCTCCCTGATGCAATTCGCCTCCAATGGTCAGGCCATCTTCTTTGATCGTACCCTCGAAAATATACAGTGGAGATCCGCCTTCAAAGCGAAGCTTGCCTTTGTCGAAAGTGATCTTGTCTAATGGAATGCCCATTGAAGTAGCAGCAAGAGTACCATCAGGAGTTTTCGAAATCTTAATGATGAAGCTTTGGCCAAGTTCAGTAAGGATTAATCGCCAATCGCCTTCGACTTTGTTTGCTTTTTGCTGTAGAGTATTTGTTGCCGTAGCTTTGGTTTTCTCTGCTTCTGACTGCAGAATATTTCTTGTTAATGCTTCGGCTTGCTTAGCCTGTGCGCTCCAGTTGCGTATCTCACTCGTGCTGCCCACAAAACGCCATGCTCCTTCAACATAGGCAAACGACCATGCCTGGTTTATTTCCCTGTCAGGCGAATCACTCGTATAGACGGCGCATAAGTCTCTCTCTTCCGGCGATTCATTCTCAATCTTGATTCTACAGATAGTCGACTTGCTGACGAAATCCAACATTTGTGAGCGTTGTTCCGGCGATGCCAGTCTCTTGAACCGTTCATGCTTGATAATAGGAAATACTTGTCCGAGAGTATTCAGGTCTTGGTGATGATAAGCTGAAATGAGCGTCAGGAACGCATTGGTTGCTGTGGATTGGTTACTGAATTTACGACCCTGCAGTATCTCGCTTTTTGTCTTCTCAAAGTCCTCGATGGCTTGCGCTTCTTCCTTGCTTATTTCTGTTTCAAGGAAGGGAGACTCAGCTCTCGGTCCCATCGCCAAAGAAACAAGCTGGTAAGCCTCACTTGTCTCTATGCCGGCCTGAGCAACGATTTGGGGCACCGCTAAAACTTTTTTCCCCGCCAGGTCCTGCAGCAATTGCCAGCAGATTTCGTGATAGGCGATGATAAAAGCAATGCCGGGCGAGACCTCCAGCATCTCGGCAACTTTGTTCACATCCAAATGGGCCATCATCTGCCGACCAAATTCTGTCCCGAGTTTCATATAGACTGCCGTAGCATCGGAATCACTTTGTATAGTATAGAAGCGGACTTTTCCTGCTTCGTCTACCAGTCCGTATTTACCCAGAGCGTCTTTAACATCCGCCGACTCGACGGCACGATCCTGCTCGATGGCTTGACTTAACTGGTTTGTGTATTGCGAAATGGCCCTGCCGATAACGCTCGGACTGGGAGTGTTACGGCTCCAGGTGATTTGCAGATGTCCACAAGAGGTATCATAACCATTCGTCCCTACTCGAAACGAATGAGACGGGTATAGCAGCCAGGCTTTATTCTCGGTCGAAGTATCCCCGGCTGCGATTTTCTTGTTCATTTCCGCACGGGCTGCGTCCCAGGCGGGGCCACCGTCCATGACAACTGACCACAGTACGTGATAAAGCATCTCATCGCGCCCAGCCAGATGTGGCCGAATTTGGGCTATCATCTTTTCACCTGAGGGAGCTAATCCCTTGGCTGCATGTTCTGCGTATGTTTGCAACCGGTACCGCTTGTCGCCTACTACAGCAGGAAAGGCCAGCGTGAAACGTTCGCCGGCCTTTCTTATCAAGTTCCCACGCTCCAGCCTTTCCAGCCGCTGCTGAACGTCGAGTATTCCGAGGGACTTTAGCGATTCGTCGGCGCTTCCCTTTAGGCACGCCACCAATATGGGATTATTGTTGGGATCATGTAGAGCCTGCCAGT
>JBARRE010000777.1:0-2693 GCA_049644065.1 Sedimentisphaerales bacterium
CGCCGCAATTCAAGGTAGAGGCTATCAGGGCAGAGGCGCGGCAATGCAGGGCAGAGGCGGCAGAGGCTACCAAGGTAGAGTCGCCGCAATTCAAGGTAGAGGCTATCAGGGCAGAGGCGCGGCAATGCAGGACAGAGGCGGCAGAGGCTTCCAGGGTAGAGGCGCCGCAATGCAAGGTAGAGGCTTCCAGGGCAGAGGCACAGCACCCCAGGGCTGGGGAATGAATGGAAGGCGAGGACAGTTTCGCCCCGAAGGTATAGGCAGGCCGGGCCCTGACATGCAGCCACGCCGGTTTGCACCGGGAGATACGGGCCAGCCAATGCCACGCAGAGGTGAAGGTTGGGCTCCGGGATCGGGACCAGGTTGGAGGCAAGGCCGGGGGCCAGGTTGGGGACCAGGTCCGCAAACCGAAAAAGCACCGGACACCAATGCTCCTGCCGAACCAGTAGTCAAAAACCAGCCGGAAAAACCGCAGGAAGAGTAATGCAAAGGCTCCCAAACAATGCAATAGACCGGCAGCCTTGCCGATATAACACAGTAACTGAGCTAAGACCCCGCCGACAAACCGTTGTTCGGCGGGGCTTTTTTGGCCGTCCAAAGGCGGCAAAGAAACCTGAGAATATTTGGGAATTTTATTGCTGAATCGCATATGTATTCGTATCCTTCAAATATGGTTTTATCGATTCTTCCAGGCCGGATCGTAAGTCTCCGGGCCGAGCGGTTATTCGTTGAACTTATTTACAGCCTCATGGACTCAGAATTCGTCGCAGAAGACCATCAGAAAACGAACGCATCAATTGCGGCGGAGCTTGAGGACGTTCGCCTGAGCCGCCAGGGCGACTCCGATGCTTACACCCGGCTAATCAAACAGCACCAGCCGCACGTCAGCCGGATTCTATGGCGTTTCAGTCGGGATCGTCTCGTTCATGAGGAGCTGGTGCAGGACGTTTTCGTCGAGGCATACCTGAGCCTGGGCGGCTACCGCGAAAAGGCCCCCTTTGGCCACTGGCTTTCCCGGATCGCCACTCGCATCGGCTATCGCTACTGGAAGCAGATAGCACGCCGGCACGAGACGGAAAGCTTCTCTCTGGCCGAATGGGACCAGTTGCCGGACAAATCTCCGGACGAGATGGATCCCGGCCGGGCCGCCGAAATGCTGCACCGCCTGCTGGCGCAACTTCGGCCTCGCGACCGGCTGGTTTTGACTTTGCGGTATCTGGAAGGATGCGACGTAAACGAAACCGCCCGTCGAACAGGTTGGACCAGGAGCATGGTAAAGGTCCAGTCGCTGCGGGCCAGAAAGAGATTGGAAAAGCTTTTCGCTCAAGCGGGAAAGGAGCTGAGAGGATGAAAAACGAAAGCTTATTCGAAGCATTATCCGCACGGGCCCGAAACGAGTCGCCCCCATCGGTGGACGTGGCCGGCCGGGTCATCGCGATACTCAATGCCGAGCAAAATCGGATAGAACAATTGACAGAGAAGCCCCTGCTGTGGCTGGCGGCGGCATCGTCGGCACTTGCTGTTCCTGCAGTAATAGTAGCGATCATGGTTTATAACGCCTCGACGGGACCTTTATACGAGATTTCACAAGCGATTGCATGGGTGGCGCAATGAGCCAGAACCAGACAACCAACAATCCGGCCGTTAGTCATATTAATAAAGCCCACACGCGGCGGATGGCATTTTTCGGCCTTATAATCCTCGTGGCCGGCATCGTAATCGGCGGCTCATCTATGCTGATTTTCGCACCTAAAAAGCTGATAAACCCGCCGCCCGGCCCCGAATTTGCAAGCGGCAGGATGGTGGGCCAGTTGCATCGCGAGCTTCGTCTCTCACCCGAACAGGCCGAGAAGATCGAGCCGATCCTGAAAGAGCATATGGAAACACTGCACAACATTCGTATCGATGCCCAGGATCAAATTGGCAAGGCGCTGGAGCAGATGAATAAACAGATATCGAGCATTCTGACCAACCGCCAGAAGCGAATGTGGGAATCACGGCTGCGACGTCTACAGGATCCGCTTCGCGGCCGCGGCCCAGGATGGGGGGAAGGTCCTGGCGGCGGACGCTACCGCGGTAGGGGCGAACAGGACCGTTTACGCAGAGGCCCAGGCCCCGGAGGCCCCGGTCCGGGCCCATTCGGACCCCGACGCCGGCCGGCCGGACCGAATACGCCGCAAGACAGCATAAATAACGGCCCGTCAGAAATTCCAGAAGAGCCGCCAAAATAGGGCTTTCGAGTCTATCCATCATCTGAAATTGGGTTTGAATTGGCTTTGTTTTTTCAAATAGCCCCTCCGAAGAAACACCGGATTTACTCTCATTTATGCCTTTTCCCTTTTTACTTTTGCCTTTACCTAAAATTGGCTTTGTTTTTTCAAATTGGATCATAGCCACAAAAAGCACAAAAGAGCATAGATACGAATGTCATTGCGAGGACTGAAGGGCCGTGGCAATCTTCTGTTTTATAAATAAATTCCATCTTACTCCGTTCAAATTTGGATTCGAATTGGCTTTGTTTTTCGCTGTCCAAAACCGCCAAAAACCACCAAAATCTCCATAAACCATTACCTTTACTGATTTAATATCACCATGCCTATTTTAACATTGGCTTTGTTTTTTCAAATCGCTCCTCCGGAGAAACTCCGGATTTACTCTCATTTTTGCCTTTTACCTTTTTACTTGTTTATGTA
>JBARRE010000778.1:0-9200 GCA_049644065.1 Sedimentisphaerales bacterium
ATTCTCAGCGATCTTTGCGCTGGCCTGGTCGGCGGCCTCGGCGTTGCGCCGGGTGCAAACATCGGCGAGAAAGGCGCGATCTTCGAGGCAACGCACGGCAGCGCGCCGAAATACAAAGACCTGAACAAGGTCAATCCAACGGCGCTGATACTCAGCGGCGTGCTGATGCTAAGACACATAGGCAAAATGACCGAGGCCGACAATCTCGAGAACGCAGTCGCGGCGGTAATCGCCGAGGGCAAGAGTGTCACCTACGACATGAAGCCGCACCGCGATGATCCGACCGCCGTAGGTACAAGCCAGATGGCCGACGCCATTATCGAGAAGATGAAATAATACTCGATTTTCGGTACTATAGCGTCAGACGATATGGAGAGTACTACACATGAAAAAATACAATCCATACCTGCAGGCGGCGATATTCGAGGTCGTTGACAATCAAATGGCAGCGGGAGATCCGCCTGAGACGAAGGAAACATTCGAGCGACTAATTGGAGAGGGATTCTCGAAAGAGGACGCCAAGAAACTGATTGGTCAAGCGGTCTGTGTTGAGATCTATTGCATTGGGAAGAACAGGGAGGAATTTAATAGAGAGCGGTACAGACGAAATCTTCGGAATCTTCCAAGAGAGCCGGAGGAATAAAGGATTCATTACTTGAATCAGCAAAACTATTGCAAACTGATCTCAGGTCAGAACAACGGTTTATTTCCGCAACTATTACGCTCTATCTTAGGATTGCCGGCTATTGGTTTTTCATTTGTTGTTCGGCTGCGGAATCTCCTATATTCCAAAGGGTGGTTGAAAGTGCATCATGTTGATGCGGCCGTGATATGCGTCGGCAACATAACGGTCGGCGGCACGGGGAAAACCCCGATCGTGGTCTGGTTGTGTAATCTGATAACTCAAAACTCAAAACTTAAAACTCAAAACTGCAGGTGCGCGATACTCACCCGCGGATATAAAGCAAGAGCACAAGAAAACAAAGACTTCAAAGATGAAATTGCGATTCTTGCTGAGAGCTGTCCGGAAGCTGAAGTAATTGTCAATCCAGATCGTGTCGCCGGGGCGGCTGAAGCTATCGGCAAGTTCGGGGCGAAGATTCTGATTATGGATGATGGTTTTCAACATCGCCGGTTAGCCAGAGACCTTGACATAGTAGCAATCGATGCAACACAGCCCTTCGGTTACGGCAAGATGCTTCCGGCTGGGCTGCTGCGGGAACCTGTCTCGTCGTTGAAGCGAGCGGGTGCTGTCGTTATTACCCGATGCGATCAAATTGCTGATGCTGAATTAGACGAACTTGAAAGAAAGCTACAAACAACAAGATTGGATATGATAATTGCAAGATCGACACATGCGCCGGTTTATGCAAAATCGAAGGACAACAAAGAAATCAGCATTGAGCAGTTAAAGGGTAAAAAAGTATTTGCCTTTTGCGGCATCGGCAATCCGGACGCCTTTTTGAACACTATTAAGGATCTTGGAATTGAATTAGCCGGCTCGAAAGTCTATGACGACCACTATCACTACACGGATGCCTGCCTGGCCGATATTTCCGAGCAAGCCGGAGAGCTTGGGGCAGACTTGATACTGACGACGCAGAAGGACTGGACAAAGGTTATTTCAAATTCCGAATTTCTGATTTTAGGGTCTAAATCGCCTCCGCCTTTCGCCTATCTGGCTATTGAGATAAAATTCCTGGCTGGGCAAGACAAATTAACAGCCTTGATTAAAGATACATTAGCGGGTAAAATTCCACTGAAGTGATTAAATATCGCCTTGCACTGATATGTATAAAAACCTGCTGAAAACTATAACGAATCTCGGCTCGCCGAAAGTTTTGGTCGTGGGCGACTTCATGCTCGACGTCTATATCTATGGCGATGCCGTAAAAATCAGCCCCGAGGCGCCGGTGCCGGTCCTGAAAATCACCGAAACCGAACACCGATGCGGCGGGGCAGTTTCGGTCGCAGCCAATCTCACTGCGTTAGGGGCGAAGGCTTACTGCCTTGGAGTAATAGGAGACGACCGGGACAGCGAAATCCTCAAGACGAAGCTAATTGAGGCCGGAGCCGATATCGACGGTTTATTTAAGACAACAAACCGCCCTACAATCAGTAAGCAAAGAATCATCGGCCTTGCGCAACATCTTCATCGCCAGCAATTGATCAGAATTGACCGGGAATCCGCTGAATCCCTTTCCGAAGAGTTGAATGAAGCGATTTTGACCGCTTATAAAGATAAACTGCCACAGGTCGATATGGTCTGCCTACAGGATTACAACAAGGGGCTGCTGAACGATTCACTTTGCCGGCAGATGATCCGGCTGGCAAGCCAGGCGAACAAAAAGGTCCTGGTCGATCCCTCGCTGGCAAGCGATTATTCGAAATATATCGGCGCCACGGCCATAACACCAAACCGGAAAGAATCTTCCGCGGCGGTCGGTTTCGAGGTCGCCGATGCGGAAACGGCAGCCAAAGCGGCGGATTACCTGTTGCAAAAGCTGCAGCTTGAAGCGGTAGTCATTACGCTCGATAAGCAAGGAGCGTATCTGAAAACGGAAAGCAAAAGCCTGATGATACCCACCCGGCCGCGAAGCGTCTATGACGTGACCGGAGCCGGTGACATGGTCCTGGCAACACTCGCGGCGACATTGGCCGCAGGCTGTGATTACGAAACCGCAGTGCATATCTCTAATATCGCAGGCGGGCTCGAAGTGGAAAAATTCGGCACGGCAACGGTCACCATTGAAGAAATAACCGATGAGATTAACAGGCAGAATCGAGGCCCGAACGGCAAGATTCGAACCGCAGATTCTTTGCTCAGCGAACTTGCCCGGCATCGCCGACAAAAAAAGACCATCGTCTTTACGAACGGCTGCTTCGACGTGCTGCACAGGGGGCATATCGAATACCTGCAATTCTGCAGGCAGCAGGGTGACGTCGTCGTTGTCGGGCTCAACAGCGACAGTTCG
Organism: Sedimentisphaerales bacterium; assembly: GCA_049644065.1. Classification (GTDB taxonomy): domain Bacteria; phylum Planctomycetota; class Phycisphaerae; order Sedimentisphaerales; family Anaerobacaceae; genus JAFGPJ01. Next base: position 2,976 of record JBARRE010000778.1, read on the forward strand.
GTAAAGATGATAAAGGGTTCCGACCGACCGATAAACAATCAGAATGACCGTGCTTTTCTGCTGGCAGCGCTCGAGATGGTCGATTACATTACGATCTTCGCTGAACCGGATCCTCTGAACCTGATAAAGAAAGTCAGGCCGGACGTGCTGGTTAAAGGTGAGGACTGGGCCGTAAAAGGCGTCGTCGGCCGGGAATTTGTCGAATCCTATGGCGGCAAGGTGGCTCTTGCTCCGCTCGTTGAGAGCAAAAGCTCGAGCACAACGATTGAAAAGATAAAGTCACTGGAAGCGTGATCCTGATGAATCCGGAGACAAAGAAACACATCGTTGAGGCCATCGAAACTCATAAGAAGATGACCGCTGATTTCGAGAAAGACGGCGTCGAGACGATCGCCGCTATCGCCGAGGCAATCACAATCGCATTGCAGCAAGGCGGCACGGTCTATCTTTGCGGCAACGGTGGCTCGGCAGCGGATGCTCAACACGTTGCCGGTGAACTGGTCGGACGATTCACCAGAGAGCGGAAGGCGCTGGCTGCTGTGGCCTTTTCGACCGATACTTCGGTCCTCACGTGTATCGCCAATGACTATTCCTACGAGAAAGTCTTCGCCCGCCAGGCCGAGGCGCTGGTCCGGAAAGGCGATATTCTATGGGCGTTCTCGACCAGCGGCACATCGGCAAATGTCATTGCCGCCGTTCGGGTCGCCCAGGAAAAAGGCGCTCGCGTTATTGCGTTTACAGGCAGAAACGGCAGCAAACTGGAGCATATTGCGGATATTTGCTTTTGCGCCGATGCCGAATCAACGGCACGGAGCCAGGAGATTCATCAGCTTGCTTATCATATAATCTGTGACCTTGTAGAGCGTGGTTTTGCGAACAGTTAAACCAGAAACGGATTTCGAAAAATGTCTGAAAAAGCTATATTCTTAGATCGTGACGACACCTTGATCGAGGACCCTGGATATATCAACGACCCGGAGCAGGTCAAGCTGCTGGACGGCGTCCCCGAGGCACTCATCCAACTCAAAGCCCTCGGTTATAAGCTGATTGTCGTGACCAACCAGTCGGCTGTCGCACACGGCATTGTCACCGAGAAAGTCCTTGGCGAGATTCATGAACGGTTGAAACAGTTGCTTGCCGACAAGAACGCATTTTTGGACCGGATTTATTATTGTCCATACCACCCGGAAGGTGTTGTCCCGAAATACTGTAAAGAAAGCAATTCCCGAAAGCCGGGCCCGGGAATGCTGCTGAAAGCCGCTGATGAAATGGATATCGACATGGGCCAGTCCTGGTGCGTTGGCAACAGCAACCGGGACATCGAGGCCGGTCTGCGGGCCGGCTGCAAAACAATATTGATCGATATGCCGCCTTCACATCAGAGACAGCCCGCCTCATCCTTGTCGCTGGCCGGAGTAAATCCTGACTACAAAGCTGTAAACATTAAGGAGGCGGTCAATATCGTCAAGAAGTATCTGCGTTCTTCCGCCGAGCAACAGAAGCAAGCTCAACCAATTCCCCCCAGTCAAAACGAACCGGCTCCGCAGGCTGCCGAAGAGGTTTCCGAGGTCGCTGAATCGCCTGAGCGAATTGAGGCTCAACAAATCGCCCCTGAACTTCAAGAACCGGAGATACAGCACACAGAGCCGCCAAAACAGCCGCCCGAACCGCCAAAGCAGACGCTCGAACCACAAATACAACCGCCCGCTGAGCCGCAAACTCCTGCGGACAAAACCGAAGAACTCCTGAGCAGTATTCTGGGACAGCTCAAAAGTATGCAGCGGGCTGAGATGTTCGGCGAGTTTTCCATCATGAGACTAATGGCAGGTATAGTGCAAGTTGTTGTACTGTTCTGCCTGCTCGTCACCGTGTGGTTCCTGATGAGCCCGGAGAGGCAGGACAATTCGGTTTTCATTGCGCTTGGCTTTGCTATAGTTTTTCAGCTTATGACGCTGACATTCTACATAATGCAGGGCAAAAAATAGGCTCTGAGCAAAGCACGAAGCGATATACGAGATACGGACATTTTGGTCCGGCTGCTTTCCCGAATGGTTGATGTTATTCTTCGCTATACAGTTTTCAGGGTAGTTTCTCTTATCATTTCTTAAATAGAACGGCAATCAGCACGCGGATTTACCAATTAAATCTGTTAAAACAGGTTGAAATCTGGTATTATGCACGGTCACAAACATTTTAATAAAGTATTCGTAATTCATAGAGCGAAGTTAGACCGGAAGTTCCGGCTAAACGTATATGATCGAAAAGCCCATAAACTATATTGATACACTGATTATCCGCTGCCCAAATTGGGTGGGTGATATTGTTATGGCAATCCCTGCGCTGGATTGCTTTCGGGATAGTTTTCCCAAGACGAAAATCATCGGCATAGTGAAAAAGAATGCTCAGGGTATACTCAGGGACGGGCCCTGGTTTGACGGTTTCATTGATTGTGATGATAAATCCTGGTCAGGATTCTGGCGCATGACTGAACAGATACGGGGTTACAAATCGAATATGGCCGTTTTGCTGCCCAACTCTGTCCGATCGGCTCTTAGCGTATGGCTGGGAGGAGTAAAAAATATTTACGGCTATCGACGGAATTTTAGAGGAATTTTTCTAAAGGGTGGCCCAGAACCTATTCGTAATAATTACCGAATTGTACCTATGCCTACGACCGAATATTACCTGGGAATCTGCCGCTGGCTGGGCCTGAATGTTCCTGAGAAAGTACAGCCAAGGCTTTTTATTGGTCAACAGGTTCTCAAACGCGCAGAATCACTATTTGAAAAGTACGGGATTCGGAAAAATGATCTTGTGATCGGGCTAAATCCCGGTGCAAGTTTCGGTGCATCTAAATGCTGGCCGCCGGAACACTTTGCCGAGCTGGCCGAACTATGCGAAAAAGAACTTGGAGCAAGAATTCTGCTTTTATCCGGCCCTGGTGAAGAGCCTATTGCGCAGGCCGTTCTGAAAAAAAGCCGTGCCGGCATCATCAACACCCATGACGACAAAGTCGATCTCGAACTATTGAAACCTTTTGTCCAAAGGTGTAATCTCTTAATCACGAACGATACTGGTCCCCGGCATTATGCAGTGGCTCTGGGCATTCCGGTGCTGGTTATTATGGGGCCGACAAATCCCGATTACACCGCTGCTAATTTGGACAGAACTATCGTGATTAGAAAAGAGATGGACTGCTCCCCCTGCCACAAGAAGGTCTGCCCCAGGGAACATCAATGTATGACAGAGATAACTGCGGCCGAAGTGTTTACAGCGGCAAAAAAACTTCTGAAAGAGCAAAAGTAACATGGAACCATCTATATACCGAAACAAGTGGATTGGCCTGAAAAAGATTTCCTGCCCCAATGATGAACTGTCCCGGTTATCGCGCCAGGTTGCCTTTTCGTTTGTCGACCGATATTACCAAAACGGTTCTTTCGAACCTGAGTACATCGATTTGCTCTGTGAAATGGCCACGTCTTTTTCAGATATGCAGTTGAATAACCTGGCCGCATCTGCTCTTTTTGAAATCATCGTGGAAAAATTATGCGACGATTATGAAGAAATGCCCGTGGAAATCTACAGCCGGGTCATGTCTCAGGTGATTACTTACTGCCGAAACGTCTCTGCGGGAACAGCACTGGATAAACGACTGACCGAGTTTAGAATTTCTTCCTTTGAAAGTCTCTATCATCGGGCCAATTACATACATAGCCGCGAATATAGCTGGGATATCAACAAATCTCCGGATAAAATCATTTTGCTGTCTCGTGTGACGATCGGCGCCGACGTCGCTATTTTGAGCGTTATGATACAACGCCTCGCTAAGATCTTTCCTCAAACGGAAATTGTTATCATCGGCAACAAAAAACTCACCGGCGTCTTTGGGGGCAATCCACGAATTCGAATCCAACAGCTTAATTACGCTCGCCGCGGCGGGCTCTTAGAGCGTTTTGCAAGCTGGCATGAAACTCTGGATATTCTCGCCGAAGAAATGCCGCCCGACTGTGAAGAGAATATTCTGTTGATCGATCCGGACTCACGAATTTCTCAACTGGGTGTTCTGCCGCTGACCCATCATGAAAACTATCTGTTCTTCAACAGCCGGAAGTTTCCTTCGTCGGCGAAAAACACATGTATGGCCGAACTGACAAATCATTGGATGGATACTGTTTTTGGTATATCCGACTTTTGCTATCCGAGAATTTGGATACCGTCACCTATCGCACACCAGGCCCGGAATATGACTTCCCGCCTTAGCGCCGCAGGATGCAGAAAAATCATCACAGTAAACTTTGGCGTAGGAGAGAATCCACGAAAAAGACTGGACGCAGATTTCGAGAGAAAACTACTACAGGAAATTTTGAAAAGCCCGCAAACCATAGTGCTTCTCGACAGAGGTTTTGGCGTAGACGAACTTTCCCGCTCCGGCTCTCTGATTGCGGAACTTAGAGATCAAGGTTTCGAAACTGCAAGTGTCCGCTTTGGAGACTCCGAAATACCCGGCATGTCACACGGAATCCTGGGCGTCGAGTGCAAAATCGGCGAAATCGCAGCACTTATTGCCGAATGTGATGAATTTATCGGTTACGACTCAGCGTGTCAGCATATCGCAGCCGCAGCACAAACACCTACTCTGACTATTTTTGCAGGCAGCAATAATATGAAGTTTATCCGAAGGTGGAGCGCGTGCGGGAATACGCAATGTAAAATCGTACATGTCAACACTTTAACGGATCCACAGCACATTAATACAGACGAGGTTATCTTGCGAATCATGGAAGAACGAACCTTGGCAAAACAAGAGCCACCGGAGCGCCGGCAGAAAATCCAGGAAATACAAACATCTAAGCGTCACGACAAGCCCGCAAAAAGAACTGTGGATAGTTGATTCGCACGTAACTGTGAATACGCCTAACGGAAAATCATAAGTATGATGAAAATATTATTTATCTATCCTTCGACAGAATCGCAGTTGGGTTTCAATTACGGTGTGGCGCACATGGCCTCGGTCCTGAAGGATGCCGGGCATCAGGTTGGATTTTGGCAGCTTTGCGAAGAAATTGAGCCGCTGCCTGACGAAGAAGAATTCATCCGGCGAGTTATTAGTCATAAGCCGGACATAATCGCCTTTTCAGTAGTAACCAACCAATGGCCATATACCCAAAAGCTTGCTTCCTGGGTGAGGAAAAAGCTCTCGGTCCCTTTCGTAATCGGCGGCATACACGCCCTGGTTAACACCCGCGAAATCCTGGATACAGGCCTGTTCGACTATGCCTTTCGAGGCGAGTGCGAAGAAGCCTTCCTGGAATTCGTCGAAAACCTGGAACGAGGAGAAAGCGTGGAAAACCTGCGCAATCTCGCTCTGGTGCACGAGGGTAAAATCAAAATCAATCCTGTACGATCCATGCCGGATTTAACGAAACTGCCTTTCAAAGACTACCAGAGCATGGATTTCCAGAAAATCATAGATGCGAAACACGGATGGGTTGGATTGATGGCTTCACGAGGCTGCCCGTTCTCTTGCACTTACTGTTTCAATCACGTGATGGTCAAGACGTACAAAGACGACCTGAAATGCAGTTTCAAACAGCTTAACTATATACGAAGATTCAGTGTAAAGCAGATGATCCGGGAGATCGAGCACCTGCAAAAAAACTACCGTAATATTAAAATGTTCATATTCGACGATGACCTGTTCACATTTGACAAAGCTTACGTGAAGGAATTTTGCCGGGCCTACAAGAAAGTCTCCGGGATTCCGTTTGTTGTCAATGCTCATGTTGGCTTTTTCGATGACGAATGCGCTAATGCTCTGGCCCGGGCCAACTGCAAAATTGTAAAGTTCGGCGTGGAGTCAGGCAGCTCGAAAATTCGAAACAGGATCTTGAATCGCCACATGAGCAATGAAAAAATCATCGAGGCAATTAAGACGGTCGCCGATCACCGAATGCACAGTTCCGTCTTCCTGATCATCGGCTTTCCGCACGAAGATCGCGATGACCTGTTCGAAACAATTAAACTTATGGCCGCAGCAAAACCCGGACGATTTCGCTGGACTTATTTTTTCCCCTTCCCAGGGACAAAGGCGCACCAAATCAGCCTCGATGGCCGATACATTAATATCGAAAAAATGGAGAAACTTAAAAATTTCACAGACGAGTCTTGTCTCGAATTCGGCCCGGAACAAAATCTGCTGCTGAAAAAAATCGGACACATTATGCC
>JBARRE010000779.1:0-2186 GCA_049644065.1 Sedimentisphaerales bacterium
TGGCTCGCAGGCGCCATCGGCTCAGTTACGGCTTTTCGCAAGGCAAAACGCTGCCTGGCGCAGTCTCGCTATATGTTGTGCGTCATGCTCATCGCTGTGAGCATCGGCTCTGTCTGGTTCGCTCAAAGCATGACGGCAGAAAAGACGGTTTTCGCCGAAGAGCCGACCGCAAATGCCCCGATTGGCGATGCAAAGGGTATTCACCCAGGTCGCGTTGTCTGGATCCACGATCCCGATGCTACTGACTGGGCCGGCCCCGGAGATGGGCACTGGTGGCAAAGCAATCACACTGACCAGGCAGTCGTAGACCAGATGATGAGCCGGGCAATCATGGCTCTGAGCGGCGAGAAAACCGATTCCGCTGCATGGAACAGACTTTTCGAGCACTTTAACCAAACGAACGGCAAGGGAAAATCCGGATATCAGAAGGGAGAAAAGATTGTCGTCAAGGTAAACTATGTCGGCTGCATCCAAGTTTGGAGCAGACAGCCGGTGACAGGCATCGACGACTACAATCTTAGAAACGCCGATTATATGAATACCTCGCCGCAAATGATAATCGCCCTGCTGCGGCAGCTCGTCAACGAAGCCGGCGTCAACGAGGCGGACATCACGGTTGGTGATACACTTTGCTATTTCCCGAACGAGTTTTACAACATGTGCCACGAGGAGTTCCCAAACGTCCGCTACCTGGAGTACCTTGGCAAATTCGGCCGGGCCGCCGCAAAGCTGTCAACAGTGCCGTTCTACTGGAGCACGCCGGACGCCGAAGGCAAGAAAACAGACTATGTGCCCGTCTCTTATGCCGAGGCGGCATACCTGATTAACATGGCGAATCTAAAAAGTCACAACGACCAGTCGGGCATCACGCTTTGCGCGAAGAATCACTACGGTTCGCTGGTCAGGAAGCCGGCCCGCCAGAGCGAATATTTCGATATGCACAAAGACCTTCCGTACAACACCCCCGGCATGGGGCGTTACAGGCCTCTCGTCGACTTGATGGGACACAAGCAATTTGGCGGCAAAACATTGCTCTACCTGATTGACGGGCTTTACGCCGGAAAGCACGCCAAGGAAAGGGCACCGAGAAAATGGAACAGCCCGCCCTTTAACGGCGACTGGAGTTCGAGTCTGTTCGCCTCGCAGGACCCGGTCGCAATCGATGCGGTCGGCTTCGATTTCCTGTGGACCGAATGGGACGATGGTCCTCACAAATCCGGCACAAACGATTACCTCATCGAGGCGGCGCTGGCCGACAAGCCGCCTTCAGGAACATTCTACGATCCCGACCACGAAGGAAATATAAGCCGTCTGGCAAGTCAGGGTGTTTACGAGCACTGGAACAATCCGGCGGATAAGCAGTACTCCCGAAATCTGGGAACGGGCAAGGGCATAGAACTTATAAAACAAACGGATGCCGTCAAAAGCACTGTTAGTGTTTTAGTTTCCAGCGAGTACAAATAACTTCACATTTATGCCGGAGTACTTGTGTATGTCACTATGCCAACCAATATAAAGGGGCTTATACCCAATCGAATGGTATAAGCCCCGGTTTTTTTCCGACCGTGATATCGTTTCAGGAAGAGGTTCGTTTTTCAGCAACCTCTTTCTATCTATCCAGCCGAATACCATCAAGGTACATCTTACCTGCTCCGCCCGGCGTCGTTAGATTGCCCCGGGTTCCCAGGCCAATTATGATCCTGTCAACATCAATCAAATCAATGCCCTGATCTGCAAAGGAATGCAAGGGGATGATCCAATTTGTCCAGGTGCCGATCTGAGCCGCCGCCGGATCGTCGTGTGTCACGACTGCCGGCTGGCCTGTTCTGTTGGCTACAGCCACATACAACGGCTCGGCAGCATTAGCCGAAACACCACGGAACCAAAGCGACAATTCCTTAACACCTCCATCGGTCCAGTCACGTGCTTCGCTCAATGTCATCTCGACTTCCGAATACATCGAAAAGCCCTGCTTATTGTTGTCATAGGCTATTGGCATGGATTTGCCGCCGTTATGGACAATAGTTTCCTCGCAATAAGAAGCAGTCGTCTCATCGCCAACGGCCGAACCGGTGCCGTTACCGGCGGAATAAGGCGGTGTATCCGGCGTGCCAAAACCTAGCCCATCATGCCAGGTGTACCATATCTGATTATCACCGGCATCGTAGTCCTCGAAATCGTCAATC
>JBARRE010000780.1:0-1798 GCA_049644065.1 Sedimentisphaerales bacterium
TTTGTCGATCTGGGGCTTGCGATCAAGCGAGCCAGCCCTTTTGCGACTACGCTGGTGATAGAGTTGTGCCAGGATGCACCAGGTTACATCCCCACGAAGAAGGCATTTGCCGAGGGCAGCTACGAAACGGTCAATTCCCGGATCGCCCCGGGAGGTGGCGAGATGATGGCCGAAGCGGCGATTCGGTTGTTGAAGGAACTGGGCCGGTAGCGGTCTGATCGTTATTAGGAGAAGTGCAATGAGATTTACAAAAATGCACGGCATAGGCAATGATTATGTCTATGTCAACTGCTTTGCCGAGCAAGTTGAGGATCCAGTTGCCTTGGCGCAGATCATCAGCGACCGGCATCGAGGCGTAGGCGGTGATGGATTGATTCTCATAGCCCCCTCTCAGACGGCGGATGTGCGGATGCGTATCTTCAACGCCGACGGTTCGGAAGCTGAAATGTGCGGAAATGGGATCCGGTGCGTAGCGAAATACACGTACGAACACAAATTAGCCCAGGCCGGCGGAGAGTTTTCCGTGCCGGGCCAGCAGTCTTTCCCCGCGTCGTTAAATATAGAGACCGGCAACGGGATTTTGACTGTTGGCCTTATCATTGATGATACTGATCAGATCCGGAAGGTATGCGTGAATATGGGCCAGCCGATTTTGTCGCCGCAGGATATCCCTGTGAATCTGACCGGCGAAAAAGTTGTCGCACAGCCGATTGACGTTTTTGGACAGGAATTGTTGATGACCTGCGTATCGATGGGGAACCCACACGCCGTATTCTTCTGTGACGATGTGCGGTCAATTGAGCTTGCGAAACTCGGGCCGGCTATCGAAAACCACAGCCTTTTTCCAAATCGAATCAATGTCCACTTTGTCCGGATTGATAAGCCGGCGGAATTTACAATGCGGACCTGGGAACGGGGCAGCGGTATTACAATGGCTTGCGGCACCGGCGCTTGCGCTGTATGTGTGGCTGCTGCGCTAAACGGACGCCAGGAGCGAATATGCACCGGACATTTGCCCGGCGGCGATCTTGATCTGCACTGGTGCGAAGAAGATAACTGCGTTTATATGACCGGCCCGGCAGAGGAAGTCTTCGAGGGAGTCTGGCCGGAAAAGTAGGTCTTAGATGCAGAGCTTTGGCGGACGGCAGAATTGCAGAGCCACTCCGTACCTGCCGGAAGCCGAATCGGTTCTTAAGACCTTCGCGAATCCCGCAATCTTACCGCCAAATTCAAGCAGACCTGATGTCGGTGGTATTGACAATTCTACCTTCAACAGATTGCCCTGTTCGAATGTGTCGTTCGCAGTCTCAAAATACAAACCGCCGGGGCTTACATTTATCGTATGGCCGTCGTAAGATGTGTGTGCGGGTAAGCCAACTTTACGGCATGATATATTGTACTGTGCTCCCAATCGCCTATGCCTGCGTTTTTCTGGTCGATCCATCATACGCATCCTTGCATAATAGTGTTTATTCCCTGTCCATAAATTTTGTAATAATAAACGCAAAACTCGTTCCAAAGCACAGAGCGACAAAATAGCCCATTTTAACTTTTGCAAGTACTTGCTAAGCAAGAGGTTAAATGACCATATCTATCCGGCATTGAAATATTTTGCAATTACATAAATCAATGCGTTGATAAATTCAAACACTAAAAGCTGAATTGATCGCTGGTTCTTGTATTTTATTGCCCAATAACCGTCTTCAGCTACTTATTTTATAGAATCTTACGTTTCCTGCTAAACACATATCTCCTTCAGTCCGAAAAAGAGAACAGGCGTGTTGTTTTTTTGCAACAT
>JBARRE010000781.1:0-7619 GCA_049644065.1 Sedimentisphaerales bacterium
TCACCCATTGAGTTGAGAGGCGTTAATATCGGCAAGGTCGAGAAGATCGCTTTCGTCAGCAAGATCTACGGAGACATGGTACAAAGTATCGAAAAGACCACCAAATACGGCCTATGCGTCGTAGTCGTGGGTTCTGCACCTCGGGACAGTTGGCAAGGCCTCAATCAGGAACAGGCGAATGCTCTGCTGTTGCAGATGGTTGCTCGTGGCCTGCGTTTTCAAATCACCTCAAACTTACTTACCGGTCAGTCCTACATCCAGGCCGACTACTTCAATCCTGAGGAATTCCCTGCGTTCGAGATAGAATGGCAGCCCGAGCATATTTACATTCCTTCGGCGCCCAGCGATATGACCACTTTAAGAGAATCCGTCAATAGTGTTCTTGATATGCTCAAGAAAATAGACGTGGAGAAAGTCCTGGACTCTCTCGATAAGGCTATCACCGACGCCAATATGGGTGAATTGAGTCAGCAAGCTATAGGCCTCTTGAGCGAAGCCCGTCTCAAAGTCCGTGCTCTTGACACCGAAACACTCTGCGCATCCGCCAGTCAGGTACTCGCTTCCCTGGACCGGACCGTCGTTGATGCCAACGTGCCCGAACTCAGCCAACAGCTTCAGAGTTTCATCGCCGAGGTCCGCCAGACAAATGATAACCTGCAGAAGCTGCTCGCCAGCCCGACTGCAACACAGAGCAATATTCCCGAAATGATCGCCCGAATTAATAGTGCGTTTTCTCGTATAGACAAGCTCATCGCAAATGAAAGGCCGCAACTGGAAATCATACTGGCCAACTTCAGGGAAATATCGTATAACATTAAAGAACTGACCGGCAGCCTGAAGGAACATCCCTCGGAGTTGTTGTTCAGCGAACCACCATCCAAATTGGAGGTTTTGAAATGATTGGTAGATGGTCCAAATTGTACGTTTACTTAACTTTTTTTGTGTCCTCAATAATGCTCATGGGCTGTGGCCAGAGGTCTTATAGCAAACGCTCATATATCCTCGATGCAGCCCGGCAGCCGGAGTCCGGACAAGCTGAAAGCCATGCCACCCTCGATGTGCGCCGCTTTACTATCGACTCGGTTTTTGCCGACAAAGGCTTCGTCTATCGCAGGAGCGAGCATCAATATGAGTCCGACTTCTACAATCAGTTTCTAATCTCGCCAGCCATCATGGTGAGTGAAAAGACCCGGCATTGGCTGTGCCGGTCGGGAGTTTTTGAAAGAGTCCTCGTGCCCGGCAGTCGACTCGAATCCACCCATACGCTTGAAGCCAATATCACCGCCCTTTATGCCGACGTTCGCGACAAATCTTCACTGCGTGCCGTCATGGAGTTGCGCGCCTTTCTCATCGCCAACGATCCTACCACCGAATCGGTGGTCCTCGGAGAAACATACAAGGCCTCTTGTCCACTGCAATCCGACACACCTGACGCCCTCGTCGAAGCCCTCGATAAGTGTCTTGCGGAAATTCTGACCAGTCTCGAAAAGGATTTGAAGAAAGAACTCTCGCCGACCTGATCGGTAATATTGCGGACAAAACGCAGCTAACATCGCAGACCAGAGACGTTTTAGTCTTGATTTCCAGCCTCAGAAAAGCTATACTTGAGCCCGGACCTTCAATCCAGTCTCACAATAAACTGGAGTATCGTCATGAACAAACACAGAGCTTTCACGCTGATCGAACTGCTGGTAGTCATCGCGATTATCGCGTTGTTGATGGCGATCCTGATGCCGGCCCTTCGCAGGGTCAAGGAGCAGGCCAGAACAGTCGTCTGCCGGAGTCATCTGCAGCAATGGTCCCTCTGCCTGGCGATGTACACCTCCGATTATGACGGCCGGTTCATGCCGGGCATCGACGAGGACTGGGCAACCGGCCAATACTCGTGGATATATACACTGATTCCATATCACAAGGATGCAAACATTCGCTTATGCCCCAAGGCCAAACGCACCATCGAAGAGGGAGGCACGCTGCCGTGGACAGCATGGAACGTAAGCTTAACCAATCCCGCCGATTTCTCTTTTCTCAAAGATCCCCTGTACAAAATCGGCAGCTACGGCATTAACTGGTGGGTCAATGACAGCGACCTGGTCAACGGCGCGCACGATCCGAAGAACAAGTGGCGGCGGACAGGCCAGAAGAATCCGAGCGGCATACCCGTGCTGATGGACTGCGGCTTCATGCTGGTTCGGCCCGAGCCGGTAGACCCGCCGCCGGAGCAGGATGGCGAATTCCTCTGGGCCTTCGGAGGCGGCATGAGACGCGTCTGCACGAATCGGCATAACGGCGGCGTTAACATACTGTTCATGGACTTCTCCACGGACAAGATCGGCCTGAAGGAGCTGTGGCGGTTCAAGTGGCATCGCACTTTCGACACGGCCAACGCCTGGACCACCGCCGGGGCCGTCATGCCTGATGACTGGCCGGACTGGATGAGAAATTTCAAAGACTATTAAAAGTGTAATCCGTACTGCACAGCGGTTACCAGGTCATTTTTCTGGATTGAGTCAAGCCGGAAATAAAGACAATTTGAAGAAAACATGTCTGTCGTGCGTATATTTCAATGGATTGCCGAGCGTTTAAAATCGACAGTTGAAGCATATATAGCGCTTGACATTCCTGTCCGGCCATCTTATTGTCCAAATTAGCAGGGGCAAGGCCTGAAAGGGTGTGTGAGAGGTATATGATGTCATTCTGAACGTAGCGCAGCCTTTAGCCCTGAGCGAAGTCGAAGGGGCAGTGAAGAATCTCAATAGCTCGTCCTCGCCCCGGATGCTTCGCTTCGCTCAGCATGACAAGCGTGAGAATCAAAAGTTCTCACACATGCACTGAGAGTAAAGTGGATCATAATTCTTGCTGAAAAGAAAGGATGTGGATTATGAGTTTATTTCTGATTTATGGACTGATGGCTGTTATTCCGGGGCTGCTTTTACTATTTATCGGTATCTTTGGCGCCGATGCGGACATTGACGCAGACATCGACATTGACGCAGACCTGGATCTTAATGTAGATGCAGGTGACCTTGGAGGGCCCGGCGCACTCAGCGTAAAACTGATATTGTTTTTTCTGGTTGGATTTGGCGCCTGCGGCTATATGTCTGTCTATTTCAAATGGCCCGTTCATCATGCTCTCTGCGGCCTGATTGGCGGCGGTGTGGCCTGGTTTCTTGGTTATCAGCTTCTCAAACTTCTCTACGAACAACAATCATCGAGCCAGATTCGATTGACCTCATTTATTGGAAAAAAGGGCAGGGTCGTTGTTCCCATCCCGAAAGATGGAGGCACGGGAGAAATAGAAGCCACCAACGAAGAGGCCGGACAGAGTACGTACTTCAATGCCAGAGCGGCTGATCCTAAGAAAGATTACGAAAAAGGAGCATTCGTTACCATAAAATCTGTTACCGGAAAAACCGCGATTGTGGAGTAAAGCTAATATTAACTTAGGACATTAAGGAGAGTTATCATGGAAAGTTTAGGTTTGATCATTGTCATTTCTATTTCAGTCATTGCCGTTCTTTCGATCGTTTTGATTATTGCCAATAACTGGCTGAAAGCAGAGCCCAACGAGGCGTTGATCTTTACGGGAAGAAAGAACAAAGTGCAAACCAAAGATGGGCAGGTCATTGTCCGGGGATGGAGGGCGATTGTTGGCGGCGCGAAACTGCGAATTCCGATCCTGGAGAGGGTCAACAGAATTTCCCTTATGACAATGAACCTCGCGGATGTAAGAGTAGAAAAAGCGTATTCCAAAGAAGGCGTTCCAGTGACGATTGAAGCCGTAGCGAATGTGAAAATCTCCGGTGACGAGGGAATGCTGGATCGAGCCGTAGAGAGATTTCTCGGAACCGACGCCCGGCAGATCCAGCAGATCATCAAGGAGACTTTGGAGGGACAGTTGCGTGATATTATTGGCGTTCTGACCGTTGAAGAGCTTTACCAGAAGAGAGATATGTTTGTGAACAAGGTCCTTGACCAGGCCGGCGAAGAATTGGCCAAGATTGGTGTCATCATTGACATCATCAACATCCAGGATATTCGCGATGAGAGAGGATATCTTGAGGCGCTTGGTATCAAGAGGACCGCTGAAGTCAAAAGAGACGCCGCCATCGGACAGGCGGAAGCGGACAGAGATGCCATGCAGGAGTCTGAAACCGCCAGACGAGAGGGAGAAGTTGTTCGGGCCGAGCAGGAGAAGCAGATTGCCGAGGCGGAGAAAAACAGAGATGTGGCCAAGCAGGACTATCGCGGTGAAACTCTTGCTGCCAATAAGAAAGCCGAGCAACAGGGCCCTCTGGCTGAAGCGAGAGCACGGCAGGAAGTTGTTATCCAGGAACAGAGAGTCCTGGAGGAGCAGCAAAAAGCAAGAGCGAAAGTCGAGTCGGCAAAGGCACAAGCCGAAGAGCAGAAGTACCGGGCGGAAGTTGTTGTTCCCGCCGATGCTCAGAAGCAGGCGGCCATTCTCCAGGCAGACGGTGAAGCCAAAGCTATTTTGATGGTCGCCGAGGCAAGAGCCAAGGGCACACAAATGCAGCTCGAAGCGGAAGCGAAAGGCTTGAGAGAGAAAGCAGAGGCCTGGAATGCCTACGGAAAGGCGGCACAACTTAATCTTACGCTGGAAGCGGTCAAGGCGGTTGCGGAACAAGGGGCTAAATCTATCGGCCAGGTCAAGTTTGATAAGGTCATCGCTCTCGACAGCGGAGGTGGTGACGGCGACGGTGCCGTCAATAGACTGATGACCGCCGCCCCGGGAGCACTTGTCAAATTCCTGGAACAGATGAAGGCGGCCACCGGGATTGACCTTGAAAAGAGGTTCCAGGAAATTGCGGACATGCCCGACGATGAAAGTGCGGCTGCTGCATCGGAGACGGTTGTCCCCCCTGCCAAGCCGGAAAAACCTAAAAGTATTTCTAAAGAATAAGGATTGAGACAGCAGAAAGCAACACCAGGAAAAAAAAGCCCCTGCTCTTATGCGTAGGGAGGGGAGAGTGAAGAGCAGGGGCTTAAAAGTTCTGCAAGCTTCCGTACTGACAGTCGTCCTTTATTCTTAAATCAATTCTTTCGAACGTCGTACACTAAGAGCTGCTCTGCATGGCGCACGTAGAGCCGGCCGTCGTACACTACCGGATGTGCCCAATATAGCCCCTTGCCGCCGCGAGGCATACGAAACGAACTTACCTGGTCCCACTTGCTGTTCGTTGCCCCGATTAGTGACATCGTGCCTTTTTCGTCAAGGCAATAGAGCCGGCCGTCGGCGTAAGTCAGCGAACCTTTGCCCGGGCTTTGCCACAGTTTATTGCCGGTCTTAAAATCCAGACAGAACCAGCCGCGTGACTCATGGCCGGCGCCGTACAGGTTGCCATCCAGCAGCACTACGTCGCCATGATGGTTGTCCAGCAGTTCGCTTCTCCACACCTGCTCGACGGAAAATTTGCCGTCGGCCATTCGCTTCGGCCGCAGCAGAATGCACCCGCCGCCGTAGCCGGTCGAGGCATAAACCAGGCCGTCGCTGACGATTACGTCTGTGCAGCTATTCCCCCGTTTGTTGCCGAACTCGAATTGCCAGAGCAGATGCCCCTTATCCGGATCGAAGCTCAGCACGCGACTGGCGCTCAAGGTTATGACCTGCTCGACGCCGTCGATGCTTGCAATCACGGCCGAGCAATTCCCGACCGCATCCTTTATTTCAGTGCTGGCCCATAACATCCGCCCCGTCCCTTTATCAAACGCCGCCATGTAGCCGCGAGAGCCGGCCGGACAGCAGAAAAGCACATCGCCGTGAATCAGCACGGATTCGCTATAGCCATATTCCGGCCGCTCCGCTTCGAAGGCCTTGAGCAGCTCCAAATTCCATCGTTCCTTTCCCGTCTCGATATCGAACGCAGTCAGCCGGCCTAATTCGGAGAAGTGATAGACCGTCTGGCCGTCGACGGTCGGCGTGCACCGGGAGCCCGCGTACGGCACGGCCCAGGACTGTCGCTGTGAGGCCTGCCAGGATTGCCCGTTGAGAGACTGCCACAATTTTTTGCCCTTCAGGTCGAGGGCCGTCACGTATGTCTGCTTTTTAATCATGCCGGCTGTGAAGATACGGTCCCCAACAATCGCGACGGTGCTGTAACCATGCCCGATGGTGGAGTTGGTCCACAATAAGTGCGGCCCCTCATCCGGCCAGGCATGCAGAAGCCCCGTCTCGGCCGAAAGGTTATCGCGTCGCGAACCATGAAAACAAGGCCAGTCGGCCTTATCCCCGGCCAGAGCAACGACAGGTACATTCAGAATAAACACAAGAAAAAATCTCAGATAATACATAAACGGTTCCTTTCAGCCCAATATTCCAAATATCAAACACCCAGCCAGGCACTGAAGCCTTGAAACGCCGTGATAATACAAAAATTGCATTTAAATGACAACTTTTCTCTCGTATGTCGCATATAGTATATGGTATGTCGTTTCTGAAATCGAGACATATCTGCTTTGTTATTGAAACGGTGTATCAGGATGCTTATAATTGGCGGTTATGGCAGCTAAGCAGAAAAAGAACAACAAACCGAAGAGCAAATCCGTTCAAACAGACCCGGTCCAGGCGGCCATCGACTATGGGATAGATGTTTCGGCGCTGATTGACAATACCGGCAAAAGCTGCACGGAACGCATTAAGAGGCATCAAATCGCACTTAATACGGCGGAAAAACTCCGGAAAGCGAGAGAATTGTGAGCAGCGATTTTCTGAATCTGCTTGAACGACTCGTTAAGGCCGGCGTGGATTTCGTAATCGTAGGAGGTTTTGCAGGCGTCGTGTACGGATGTACGTACGTTACTCAGGATGTCGATATTTGCTGTGATTTTTCGGCTGCCAACCTGCTCGCCCTGCAAACAGCGCTGTCTGATTTAGATCCTGTGCACCGAATGACGCCGGGCCGAAAAAAACTTCAGTTGAACGAGCAAACGTGCGGCCAATTCAACAATCTATATCTCGATACGAAGATAGGTCAATTGGACTGCCTGAGCTTCATTGATGGTCTTGGCGATTACGATCAAGTCAAGCGGGCAAGCAGGCTTGTTGAAGTTGAAGATATAAAAATGTGCGTACTGAGTCTGGAGGCTCTTATAAAAACTAAAAGAGCAATGAACCGGCCGCGAGACAGGGAGGCAGTCTTTCAGCTTGAAGCGATAAAGAAGCTCAAAGAAACAAAAACAACCGGCCATAGCAATTGACTCCGTCCAGGGCAGGCCGGATCTTCGATATTGGAGCGGAGCGCACATCCGGCCGCAAAGCGCGACGGATTGATGATGGCTAAGCCATAAATTGACTATTTCTTCATGTCCTTCGTGCTCTTCGTGGTAAGAGTCCAAAAAACCGTGTTAATCAGCGTTAATCCGTGTCCTTTGTTATTGATTATTTTCAATTTACTATTTACTATTTCTCTGAGTTCTCGGTGCACTCTGTGGCTAATCTGAAAAAAAACTGCCCTCAAAACGCTGTTTTTTGCGAAATATCGCTAATTTCCTGTCCGTTTGAAAATATTTTCTTTTTTTCCCAAAATCATAGGTAACATTTTGGAACGGCAAACGCTGTAAGAAATAGAAGGGCCGGATAGGCCATAAAAAAAGCCGGAATT
>JBARRE010000782.1:0-2020 GCA_049644065.1 Sedimentisphaerales bacterium
AGCTATGCGATTGTTGATGGTGTTATGTGACTTACCAGCCTTTATCAGCTTCTTGCGGAAGTTTTGCAAGTCAACGGTGCAAATATCTGAGACAGTACGATTTGGACCCACGTATCTCACGAAGTCCCTCAAAAGAGACGTCTGATCATAAAGATGCCGTAGTTTTATCTCACCGATTATAGAACGGGACTCTTGATGATCTAAATACAAATTGCATAAGGTTTTCATAGACAGAGTATTCCCGGTGCTCTTCGGCCTTGGCAGTTTGCCAACGTGTAGATAGGCCGCTTGCTCCAGATAACGATTCAAGGCGGCTTTCTTGTCGGTGCCGAAATAGTAGAGCTTGCCCTTGATCTTCTTGCAATACTGGCCGGTTTTGTGTAAAGTAAGTGGAAATTTGTCAGAACGCGTTTTTCTCTTAGAATTGGATTTTGTCATGATTGATATTCTTAAACTACAACAGAGTAACAAAACAATTTACTCAAATCGTACCGCGGAGTCTGGTTGTAGTCAAAGTTGTATTATCGAAAAACTGCGTGAGACCAATTATCTCATATGTTGTGTTTAAATAAACATTTGCGCTCGTAGCTCAGTAGGATAGAGCATCGGTTTCCTAAACCGAAGGTCGCAGGTTCGAATCCTGCCGGGCGTATTAAAAACGCCGTTTTTGATAACACTAAAGCGGTACAAAAGTAGCATAAATGGTATAGGATGGTACTGCGTAGCATACGATTGTATATCATGTGTAGCATAAAAGTGAGCATAAAAGTATTTCTTTCGGGAAAGGGGAATAGTCATGTCAACAATACCAGAACCAGAAGAGTTAGGTAGAATAATCCTCGATATATATAAGCAAGGGAATATCCGAGCAGGAGAAATGATACCTATTGGAAGAATAGAAACTTTATGGAGAAATAATAAAGGCAGAACTGATGATTTGCGTTCAGGGCTTAATTGGCTAATTGCCAATGGTTTTTTAGAGGAAAAAGGAAGAGCATTTTTCTTGACCGAAGATGGATTTAATGAAATGTAAAAATATCATGTGATACATAAAAGTTATATAGGTACTAACACTTTATGACAATTTGAAAAGATGCGCGAGCATCAAGTAACTGTTTCCCCAAAAACACCACATTAGCCTTCGGGCTTCTAATGACAGAAACGGTGCTTGGACCGCGTTCCCTAAAACGGGAGCGTCGGCTGAGCGTTGTTCTGTCATGCCCTGTGGTGGGGCTTGGGGAGCAGCCTTGGTTTGACGCTCCTTATTTTTTTAGAGTCCTTTAGGGAAGGCGGTGTACGGATGCCAGTCAGTGAACTCAGATTGATAAAAAGATGTGCAGAATTTCTGGAACAAATCCCTAAAAATATCAATCTTATTCCCCCAAATACACGAGGGATATATACATTACTGAAGTACCAACGAAAAACAGGAAAATATGACGTGGTCTATGTCGGGATGGCTGGGGGCTTGGGAAAAGGAGGAATACGTAGTAGGCTTAAAACTCACAGGAGAAGAAAAGGTGACCTCTGGACTCACTTCTCCGTCTTTGAAGTCTGGGACAATATACGGGAAGAAGAAATCAGAGAGCTTGAGGGTATTTTGAGGCATATATATCGTGCAGATACACGGGCGAACCGTCTGGCCAAACAGAGGTCATTCAAAAAACTCACCAAAGTCAGGACTGATGATTTAGAATTATGGACAAGATAGTAAATCTTTTATCCATCGGTTCCACTTCCTCTTGATTTTCGCTGTTTACTCGGCTGCGACAAATCAGGCAACTTATTAACAGCTTCGGATTCTTGACCTCTCAAGGTATGCGTATATAGCGACATCGTCAGGTTTATATCTTTGTGCCTCATAATAGACTGTGCAACCTTTGGATGTACCCCGCTTGCTGCAAGCAGTGAAGCCGTCTCACCACGCAGAGCATGGAAGTCGAAATATCGATTTGCCTCGTCCTGATAGTCAATCTCCGCATCGGCAAGGTCAACCCTCAGCATTTTCGCTGTCTTGCCG
>JBARRE010000783.1:0-2332 GCA_049644065.1 Sedimentisphaerales bacterium
TTTCAGAAGTATCGGTTCTGTTGACGGTTCGTATGCTCCGTTGT
The DNA here is from genome assembly GCA_049644065.1 of Sedimentisphaerales bacterium. Taxonomy (GTDB): domain Bacteria; phylum Planctomycetota; class Phycisphaerae; order Sedimentisphaerales; family Anaerobacaceae; genus JAFGPJ01. The sequence continues at coordinate 45 of JBARRE010000783.1, forward strand.
CGGATGTGCCCTATGGAGCAGACGGGAATGATAAGAAGGGGTGGATATACGGCACGTGGGGTAAGGTTAAAAAGTTCAATTACATTGACGAGGATAACCGCGATCCTACTCCCGATGAACGCAATGCGGCGTGGGCGGAGAGTAAGATCGAGGATTTTGCGAAAGACCAAAACGGTAAACCGTTTTTCCTTGGCGTTGGATTTATTCGTCCTCATACGCCGCTGCATGTGCCCATGCGTTTTTTTGACATGTTCCCAAAAGAAAGCGTCAAGGTCCCCGTAATCAAGCCCAACGATGCCGAGGACTGTCACTATACGGATGTCTTTGACAGTGATAAGAAGGGATTGAAGTATTTTCGCCTGCTCAAGGAATCGTATCCTGATCTGGAGTCGGCCCTCAAAGCTTTCACTCAGGCGTATCTTGCCAGTGTGGCGGCGGTCGATGAATGCATCGGCAGGGTAGTCGAGGCGGTTGACAATAGCCCGTTTAAGGATAATACGATTATTGTCGTAACAAGCGATCATGGGTGGAACATGGGCGAGAAGGATTATCTTTTTAAGAACTCGCTTTGGGAAGAGAGCACTCGTGTTCCGTTGGTCATTCGTGCTCCAGGTGTGGCCGAGCCCGGCGGGATCGCCGAACACCCTGTTTCACTGATCGATATCTACCCCACATTCGTTGACTTGTGTGGACTTAAAGGCGATACGAGGAAGAATAACAAAGGTGCCAGGCTGGACGGTTACAGCCTTCTTCCTTTCCTCAAAGATCCGAAGTTTGCCGGATGGGACGGGCCTGACGCTGCGTTGACGATGGTCTATGCGGGAGGTCAGACTGGAAATGATCCCTCCAGGCAACATTGGTCCGTTCGGACAAAAAAGTGGCGCTATATTCTTTACAACAATGGTAATGAGGAGTTGTACAACCACGAAACGGACCCTTACGAATGGACGAATCTGTGCGGTGAAGCCCGTTACGGGAAGGCCAAAGCGCAGTTGAGGGCGCGGGTCTTCCGGATGACCGGTCTGAAAGACAAGTGATAAGCCTGAAACGGCTGATCAGGTTAGGGATTGTAAACCTTTTAGATTTTGTGTTGAGAATCTGATCAAACCGGGCTGGAAAAACACACTGATTCTGAGCGTGGCCGGACCGATACTGCTGCAGTATACACAGGTCGAAGGCATTGGAGTCGATGGATATGCTGTAATGGCGCGGTGCGATAGCCGGGGGTATCTGGCAGTCGGTCCGGCTGATTGCTGCAAACAATATGTACGTCAGTGATGTTTTCGTAATAGCGCAAGGCAGCCCAGGCCAAGAAGAACAACGGTAGCCGGTTCCGGGATAGGACTGTACGTAAAATTATCCAGCATTGCAGCACCTTTAGTGACATGGATGCTCGTAATGAACTGGTCACTTGCAATACCCAGAAAGCCGTACTCAGCGCGGTCCTCTATAACACCGTCAATAGCCTCCCCTTCGAAAATCACCTCTTCGATCAGACCGTCATCTCCGTATGCCTGAAGGGTCAAATAGGGGTAAGGCCCATCCACCGGATCAGGATTATTTATCACCCAGAAGCCAAACGCCCGAACGGGAAAAGAGAAATTGATAGTGAAATCATCAACTTCGGAATGTATTCCAATCTCCGGCGAGCCGCCTATAGCCTGAGCTTCGTCGAATGCCGGACCACCGTCGTTTACCCAGCTAATGCCTGGCTCGAATGTGAATCCATAATGAGCGTATTCGTCGGGCGGCATTGATTGCGATTGCCCCTGTGCAAGGTTGAGCTTGTTGCCCATGCCGTCCGTCTCGAAGGTGATAAACATGTATGTTGTTCCGGAGAAAAAATCCGAGTCCAGGATGACCATCGCCGAAGCCGACCGGTTGTTGAAAGTCAGAGTGACCACAGCAAAAAGAAATATTAAGGCCCCTTTCTTCATCGACCTTTCTCCTCAAAGAGTAGTATTTCTGTAAACATACACTCTACCTACAGCATCTTATACTCAAGATCAATTCTATCATGTTAATGTGGTATTTTCAAGAAAAAAAAAACTCTGCAGGAACGTTTTTATTTATGTTGGATCAAAGGCGACATATACAAGCTTCAGTCAGCCTTTTTTACTGTATCCGCAAGACAACAGGCGATTGTCACGGATTTTACTTAGCCGGGTATTCAGGACGTCAGCGATTCGTATTCCATCTCAAACCGCCGCTTATGCTCTGCTTCCTGCTCGGCTAACGCAAAGTCCAGCACATCGTTCATCGAACTGAGTTTCTTCATTGCTCATCGT
>JBARRE010000784.1:0-2013 GCA_049644065.1 Sedimentisphaerales bacterium
CGTTACGGGATTCGTGAGCACGGCATGGGCGCGATTATGAACGGGATTTCCGTCAGCGGTATGGCCCGGGCGTTCGGCGGGACGTTCCTGGTCTTCAGCGATTATATGCGAGGCGCGATCCGCGTCGCGGCCCTCTCGAAGTACCCGACAATATTCGTCTTCACTCACGACAGCATCGGCATCGGCGAGGACGGCCCGACCCACCAGCCGGTCGAGCATTTCGCCGCTCTGCGGGCGATTCCGAATCTGCTCGTCTTCCGCCCGGCAGACGCAAATGAAACCGCCCAGGCGTGGAAGTACGCGCTCGAGAATCGAGATGGGCCTGTAGCTTTACTCTTGACCCGGCAGGGATTGCCCGTGCTGGACCAGGATAAATACGGCTCGGCAACAAATCTGAATAAGGGCGCTTATGTCCTTCGTGTCGAGGGCGTCCCGCCCTCGAATCGCGGGCTGGAAGCCCGCGACACTGTTCTGCTGCTGGCAACCGGTTCGGAAGTCTCGGTTGCATTAGGAGCCGCCGAAACCCTTGCAAAAGAAAATATTACCGCACAGGTAGTCAGTATGCCCTGCTGGGAGCTGTTTGAAAAACAAAGTCAAAAATACAAAGACTCTGTAATTCCGCCCGCCGTCAGGGCCAGGATCGGAATCGAGGCCGGCGTCGAACAGGGTTGGCACAAATATATAGGTGACAAAGGCCTCTTCATCGGCGTCTCAACCTTCGGCGCATCGGCACCGGCCAAAGTTTGCTTCGAAAAGTACGGCATCACGGTGGAAAACGTGGTCAAGGCGGCCAAGAAATCGATAGCTGATTCCGATTGACAGCATGGCTTTTCGGGCTTGATAATGCAGATGACATCCTTCACAGCGGCGGGTTGCTTACAGGAGTAATACCGCCGCCTTTTTTTGTAACAAAACCAAAATCAGGAGCATAGAAATGAAAAAAACATGCCGAAATTTAATTATGGTTACTATAAGCCTGGTTTGCATAAGAACTGGCCAGGTGTGGGGAAATGATTCGGTTAGTATGCGCCTGCCGGGAGCGCGGGCTGTGATTGACGCCGGGCGTTATCCGAGTATTCAGGCGGCGATTGATGCCCTGCCGGATGATGGCGGGCTCGTGCGTTTGCCGCCGGGGACGTTCGAGATAACCGAGCCCTTAATAGTGCCCAAATCCGACGTTCTTATACAAGGGGCCGGCACGGCTACGCATATCAAGAACGTTAATACCGCCGGCAAAAGCGCGCTTATACTTCAGCACTCCAGCGGCGGCGACGATCGAAAGGCCGAGCTGTGGCGGATTCGGCTGGCCGACTTCCGCATTACCGGCAATGAAAAGAGCGGGCACGGTATCGAGGCCAGACGGATTAACGAAGTTTTCATCGACGGCGTCACTGTCAGCTACCATGGCGGCGACGGCATCCGGCTGTACTTCTGCTACGAGGACCCGCGAATCTGCAACTCGCTGATGACGTATAACAAAAAAACCGGACTACACATTATTGGCTGTCATGATGTCGTCGTCTCAGCCAACCAGTTCGAGGAGAACAACGATGCTCTCAGGTTCATCGACGGCTTTAATCTCTGCATGACGGGCAACTGCCTCGACGACCATCTCGGCGACGGTGTCGTCATCGAGAATACCTACGGTTCGGTCGTCTCCGGCAATATGATCGAGGAATGCAACGGTACAGCCATCGTCCTCGACCGCGACTGCTACGGCATCGCGCTTAGCGCAAACGTGATTGCGCACGATGCGGCCGGCGGCATTGCCCTGCGAGATGCGCATGGCTGTACCGTCAGTGCCAACACTTTTACCATCATGGGCAAAGACGCCCTGAACATTGGGCCAAACAGCGGGCGCATCACCGTAACCGGCAACAATTTCTCCAACAGCTACATCGGCGCCGATAAGGTCAAGCGGGGGGCAAACGACTTGGCGGCGGCCGGCATGGTCCTAAACGGGACATCCGGCATCGCCGTAACGGGGAACCTGTTCTCCGGTTTGAGGCCCAA
>JBARRE010000785.1:0-11501 GCA_049644065.1 Sedimentisphaerales bacterium
GACCAGGCCCGTGTTACGACCACCAAGGCCAACCTAAAGTCTCTTCATGCAGCGGTTAATCAATTCAAGATGGACACCGGCAGATTCCCAAGCGAAGAAATGGGACTGGAGGAACTTATTGAGCAGCCGAGCGATGTTGAGAATTGGGAGCCGGGCGGTTATCTGGAAACGACAGAATTACCCCTGGACGGATGGGGAATGGAGTACAAGTATGAGATGTATCCGGAGAGCGGTAAACAGTTTGTAATCAGGAGTTTTGGTCCCGATAAGGAAGAAGGCACCGAGGATGATCTGCTCAGCACAGATGCATACTGATGCACGTGGGCGCAATTGTATAAACGCTAAAATGCGTCAAGGCGATGTATTGCTGCATTCACACACCAACGGTTTTACGATGGCCGAATTGCTGGTTGTGCTTGCGGTCGTATCGCTGTTTGTGCTCATGGCCCAAATCCATCTTTTCGGGCTGCTGAGAAAAAATATGTTCAGAGCACAAACACAGGAGCTTGTTTCGACAATGCAAATGGCCGCCAGCGCCGCAGCCGAGACCGGCCGAAGATATGAAATTATTATCGACATAACAGAGCAGGGATATGAGCTTAAGCAACTAACCGGCTCTGAAATATACGTAGACAGACCGGATGAAACACCAGGAGAGATTATTGTCCAAAATAATCTTACTGAAAATTGCCGGCTCGTTTATGTTTGGTTTGACGATGGGATTGATACGAACACCAAGGCCTGGTTTCGAGTGGGACCTTCCGGTTGGCAGAATGGCGGAAAAATCGTCCTGCTCGATGAAAAGGACCAGCCTTATACGATTGTAGTCAACCGCATCAATCGAATTGTCGCATTAGAAGAAGGTGATTTAGAGCTTTTGGAGCCGAAATCTAAGGATGATCTGCCGTTCTAAAACACTTACTATGAGAAATAAGGCTTTCAGCCTGCCAGAGGTCGCAATGGCTGTAATGATTCTTGCGCTTATCAGCTCAAGTGTGCTGGTTGTGATCGATCGCTGCGTGGCCTCGGTGGCAAAATCGGCGCTAAGAATGAAGGCCTTTGAAGTTGCCCGGGAGAATATGGAACAGCTTCTTGCTTCGGCCACAGTGAAAGAGAGCGTTGAGTATGGCGAGAGTGAGAAATATCCCGACATTGGATGGCAAACGGTCGTTGAGACGTTTTACGAGCCGATCACTGCGCGGATGTGGATCAAAGGTGTTTGCTCGGCCCGGTATAATGATCCAAACGGACAAGAGCAAACAATCGAACTGACACACTGGCTGACCGATTTGACAAAAGAACAACTTCTCCAGATTGAGAATCGTGACGAACAAGAACAAGGAGACTTGTCCGCCGAACTCATCGAGACGATGGAAGAAGCTGCCGATTATGCCGGTGTCGATGTCGAAACTCTCGAACAGTGGCTTCAGAACGGAATGCTCACTACCGAGGACGGTTCTTTTATCAAAGATAATCTTGAACTCTATATGCAAAGTAACGGCAATCCAAGCGCAGAGGACAAGAAGCTGCAAGTGAAATCCGAAGCTGATTTGAAGAACAAAAAAAGCAAGTCGGGTGAGGGATCGGCGGCCGACCAGCAGGCATGGCAGGATGAAATAGATCCCAAGACAGGCCTGACTTATGGAGAACTTGAACAAATGGATTTTTCTGAAATTTGGGACTTAATGCAGAATCAACGGCGGTAGGAGTTTTGGCTACGATGAAATTAAACGCGTTTAGCCACAACGTGAAAGAAACTTCCAGCACATACAGAGTGCCGCAGGGTTTTTCTTTGGCTGAAGTGCTCGCGGCCTTGACCATCGGAGCGATGGTTACAGTTGCAGTGCTTGGCATTTATCATCGCGCCGAGAATTCAGCCGCCACAGTGACACGTCGGCTTAACAGCTCTCGACTGCCCGGCGAGGTTCTGCAGCGCATAGCCGAAGATCTTGACAATATCATCTCTTCCAGTTCGGATGCAAAAATCACCATTGAGAATAAATTTGAGAATGTTGCCTCCACGATGCTGGTTCCCGCCGCAAAGCTGACAATTACACGGACTATCCGGGACAGTAGAGATAGAGAGCAAAAATTCAAAGAAATCATCTGGCAAAGCAGTTATGACTTTGAGAGCGCTACTAACAGCCTGATTTTATACCGCAGCTCCGGCGGGCTCAACATGGAAGATAAAGTGCTTGAGAAGAATAAAGATGACCTGGAAAGGGAGCTTTTCGTGCCTATTTGCAGCGGCATTACTTTTTTCAAGATTAGTGTGCTGGCCGGTAAGGACCCTATAGAAAAATGGAACGGCCCACCACCTCGCGGGATTGTGGTAATAATTTCATTTGCTGAGCCCTATAAAAGAGCAGATGGCACTTTCGACGTGCCGGACGAGGAAAAATTCACAAGGACCATCGCTATCGACAGAACCAGAAAAATCAGGTTCGATACTTCGACAAGCGAGTATGGCAATGACGAAGAAGGGCAAGAGGATGTGGATTTGCCCAGTGACGAAAAACCTCCATCAGAAAGCCCAGAGAAGGCCGAAAAGATTAAATAATGAATAAAGGTCAGGATAACTTGAATATTTCTCGAACCCGGCCGGGCGTTGTATTACTGGTGACGTTAGTGCTGTTGGTTGTACTCGCTACGCTGGGTTATACTCTCAGTGTCCGTGTTACGAGCCAGCGCCACCGCAACCAGTATATTATCGACTACAGCAACGCCCGCTATGGCTGCGATTCGGCTGTGAAGTATGCCCTTGCGACACTGGAAGAGCTTGAGCCGGAACTGGTGAGTCGCCCGAACGAGCCGGATTTTTCCGATTTATTTGCCCTTGACGAGATAGGATATCAGGAGCTTTTGGCACAGTGGGGCATCGAATCTCAGTCCGATACATTCAACAGCGGCAAGAATTTTGACGATAAGAGTAATATTGATGATGTTAATGGTATAAGTCGCGACGAAAGCGGGATTGCCGGCTTTAACGATCCTGATTCTCTGGTGATTCGGGGTCCCTATGGTCCGCCCTGGCCGTTTGTGACCGAGCCGACTGAGTTTGAGATCGGCTCCGCCAATGTACAAATTGAAATTGAAGATGAAAATGCAAAATACCCCCTCGGCTGGGCGCTGATGAACAATCCGGAGTTAAAGCGAGAAACCGAGGCAGGGTTTGAAACTTTCTGCGAAATGATGAGACTCGATTTCATACAGATCGATTCACTGAGAGAACAGCTAAAGCAAATAGGCGAGATAAAACCTTTCACACTTACCTTTAAAACGATAACTAAAACGGTCAGAACACCTATAACTACAACGGCAAAAACTACCAGGAAAAGCAGTACTTCAAGGACACCCCGGCCACGGATAACCAGAAAAACTATATCTGTCACAAAACAAATTTCCGACCAGACTACGCATTTTGCGAAAATGTTTCACAGTTCGCTCATCGACATGGAACCTCTTGCCCAACCGACAATAGTCGTCGGGGACAGAAAAGAATTCCCTTTGAAATATATAGGACTGTGGGGCACGCGGCAGGTCAATATCAATACAGCCCCTCGTCATGTCCTGGAGGCGGCCTTCATTTTCGGCGGCAATCAAGTCGAAATAGCCGAAGAGATTATCCAACAGAGACGAGAAGAGCCTTTTGCAAACATAGAAGATTTTAAGAACAAGCTGTCTCGTTATTCCGAATCAGTCGGTAAATGCGAAGAATATATCACAACGGAAAGCAGGTTTTTCACGATCAAAATAACTTCGACGAGCGGAGTGGCCAAGGCTTCGTCCATGATAGCAATAACAAAAGATGGTAATAAAGTTACAAGAATCGCTGTAATTAACGGTTGAATACCGATGACTTTTTAGGAGTTTGCCAATAGTGGAATCTCAGAATTATTTGGGAATTTACATCAGCAAGAACACGGCGACGGTGGTCTGCCTCGGTCCGCACAAAAAAGACAGGGAGGCACTGAAATGTTTCAGCGTCTCCGTTGAAGGACAGGAGCAACAGGATATGCAGGCATTGGCAGGCCTTATCGCTCAGGGCTGTGCCGAGAGAAATTTGAAATTCTCCGAAATTGCTGTCGCTTTGGATTGCGCAATGTTTATGCAGCACAACGTCCATAGCGAGTTTACAGATCCAAAACAAATAGCTGCAACCGTAAGATTTGATACGGAAGAGGCCCTTGCGACGGATATAACCAATGTTGCGGTAGCATTCGAAATAGCATCAAGCGACCAAACCGGCTCACAACTAACTGTTTTTACCGCAGAGCGTAAAATATTGTCGGAAGTTCTTGATGCTTTGCAGCAGTACAATCTTGACCCCGTAAACATAGAGCCGGATGTAAATTGTTTATCAAGATTTATCTGTCGACAAGTAACCTCAGATGAGTCGGAGCAGACCGAGACGTTGTATGGGATGCTATCCCATCGGAGCGGCTATTTGATTGTCCCGCCGGTGGCTGTAGATGACGAATCCCGGAAGGCATCAATCGTTCGGACATTCCTGGTCGGCGCGACACAGGACAGGACCAAACTACTGCAAAGAGAAGTACTTGTCACTACAGCTCTCGTCGAAGGTGCCGGGCCACTTAGTTGCCTTAAAGTCTTCGATTCTGCCGGCGCTGTAAACTCTAAGCAGCTTAGTGACAAACTGGGTATTGAAACCGACGAGATTGATTTACGCAGCATTGTCGAAATCAAACTTCAACCGGAAGCTGATTGTGCCGATCCCATTGATTTTGCAATCGCACATGGTGCGGCCATGGCTCTCTCGGAAAAGGGCCGCAGCGTCGATTTCCGGGAGGATTTTAGCCCTTTCCAGGGTAAAAAGCTCAGGCAGCAAAAAACGTTGAAAACCGCGGCAATATCCGTGACGATTCTTTTAGTCGCCGTGGGACTATATTTTCAAATGCAGTTATTCAGTGTAAACATAAACAAGAATGACTTACGCAGCAAATTCGCCAAAGACTACGCAGAAGTTACGTTGGAACAGTTGTCGGCTGACTTAAAAATCAAAGATGCCGTTAGAGATCTCGGTACGCTACAGAGGCGTCTCGAAAACGAAAAAAAGGGCCTGTTTACGGATGAAAAGTCTATATCGTCAAATCTGACACTGGTGCTGGCAGCATTTAACAAGTTTGCCAAGCCCGAGCAGAAGAACCTGAATATAGACACGATTACGATCACAACCAAGGACATTATGATCACGGGCGACACCTCCGATCGTAAAAACAGGCAAATATTCTTCGAAATTATCAGAAACAGCGGACTGGAAATTGAACGGGAAGGCTATACCTTAAAAGATAACCGTGAGAGTTTCAGAATAACGGTTGCACCTAAGACATAATAAGGGAAACATTTTATGAAAGACATATACAAAAATCCGATTTTGTATTATATAGCCGTGCCTATCATTGTCGGCCTGTGGCCCTTATTAGTCTGGGGCATATACTTACCGAACGTCCAAAAGGATGTTGAAGAACAAATGGCTCAATACGATAAGGCTGAACCGATCATGATGGAGATATTTACTCTCGAGCCAGACCGGCTGGAGTTCGCCGATGCAAACGACACAGCCGCTGATTTTACTTACGGTGAAGCTATTGACAGGGTTGCGAGCCTCTGTCGTATACCACCGAGTAAGTACAACCTCAGTACAGCAATGGTGATGACCACTAAAGGGCAGAAAAGCCAAAGCGCAAGTATAGACCTCAAGGAGATAGACATCCGAAAATTCGCCAGATTCTTCTCAATGATGCAACTTCGCTGGCCAAATCTGCAATGTGAACGGCTAAAACTCAGTAAAAAGCAAAACCTCCCCGACAATGATATGTGGGATGTGGATATAGAATTAAAATATTACTATTAAGCCCAACAATTTAGACTTTTCTCGTTGTCGACTGGAATTGTTCATCCCGAACAAAAAGGCTTCAGCTATCACAAGAACATTGCCAGTTGAGGTTACTCGGCTTCAGAATAGTGCCTCATAATTCGAATAGATTGCGGCACCTAAGCTTATAAACCCGCACCCAATGGCCCTTTTGATCCAGATGCGCTCGCGATCTTATACGACCGGCCAGATACGCAGGAAGCACAGAATTTAGCTAAACTTTTCCAGGCTTTCTCCCATTAAAATCTGATGTATAGCACTATATATAGTATATTGCCTATTCCTCCCAGGCAGACTGCCGTGGTTTACACAGATGTTAAGATGGGTTTTTTTGACAATTGATTTTTAGTACTAATATGCCGATATTTATCTCTAATTGATGTAATTTTATGTTTTTGCATAGGTTGGATAAGCACTAAACTTTTCTAAAGTTTTCCGGGCATTGTAGTCGATACCAATATTAGTAGGTTGTTTTGGGTCTCAAAAGGGATTTAAGGGACATACAAGATATAGTGGTTATTGGCTTTGAGCGGAAAAACGGACATTTTCGCCTTGAAGCTTGTCAGGCAAGGTAGTTTGAATGGCAGAATTTGATTCTAACAGTCGATTTGAAAGAGAAAATCATCAGGTAGATCCGGCCGGGGAGGTTCTTGCTCCCGATAAGGATGTGGTGATGGAGCAAATTCTTGACAATATCAACACCACGCCTATCGGCCAAGTGTTAAGAAAAATTGCTTCGCTGCCGGAAGTTCGCAAGGAAAAAGTTCTTGATGTCCGTCGGCAGCTTACAGAAGGTAAATATGACCTCGATGAGCGTTTAGATGTTGCTCTCGATAAGGTCCTTGAGTACCTTACGGCATAGGAGGGTGGATTCTTTGCGGCTTATTACGCGTCAGACGTAATAGGTAATTGATGAACTTTTAAGTCTCAAAGAACTGCTCATGGCCAGCGTTTCTGTATCGGCATCTTTTTAAGTTTTTGGTTTCTCATTCTGTAATCTACTGCAAAATGGGATTCTTTTAACTACGAGACTATTTCAGGAATATCATCATCCGGCTCATCCATTTCGACTGGCTTGTAGCCCGGCTGCTTTGACTTTTCCAATTCTTCTTTGAAAGCCGATATAACATTCTCCTGAATTCTCTTCCTGCAATCGGAATTAATCGGATGAGCTATATCGGCGTGCAATTTCATTCTGCCTTTAAAATCCTTTCTTGCACGGTTATCTTTAAGGGCTGTTCCACAATTATTGCAGTATCTGGCTCTGAGATGGTTTTTGCCTCCGCATTTTTCGCAATGGTCGCTCATTTTCCTCGAAGGCATAGCAACGAAGTAACCGTTCGTCCCTTCGATGACTTTGATGTCACGAACGACAAACTGGTTGTCCAACGTTATCGAGCAAAAAGCTTTCAGCCTGTCATCCTTGTTGCTGACCATTTTGACTCTGACCTCACTGATTTCCATTTTCTTTGCCTCGCATAAAAGTTTACCATCTATTGTTTCTGACAATAATGCTTTTGCATCCGATTTTTTCCGCAAGTTCGCTCATGCCTTCTCTGGCTTCTTCTTCATCCCCGATCTCAATGATACAAAACATCGCTGATCCGCTACCGCTTAGACAGCAAGGCCCAATACCTAACGACTCAATAGTCTCCTTCAGCTCAGCAAGACCTTTTTCCAAGTCGAAACAACTTTCTGCCAGCATATTTGTGCACATTTTAACCGCCAAATCAATCCTGTTTTTAAGGATATAGTTTTTTATTCGAATATTGAGCTTTTGATAGAGATGCCGGTTGTGCCGGTAATTAGCGTAAACCTTTTTTGTAGAGACACTTACATCAGGTAGTATTAAAAGGGCCGTAAAGTTGAAAATTTCATCTAATTTTTTTACTTTTTCTCCTTTTCCCGTACAAAATGCAAGCGGACCACCCAAAAAGAAAGCGACATCACTACCTAACTTCGCTGCTGATTCGAAAAGGTTCTTTTGGTCGAGATCTAATTTAAAGTAGTGGTTTATGCCGATAAGAGTAGCCGCTGCATCGCTGCTTGCCGAGCCGAGTCCTGTCCCTGCGGGGATGTTTTTTGTCAGTGTAATTTTGACATCAGGTGACAAGCCGCAACTTTCCAGCAGGCTTTTGGCAGCTCTGTAGACGAGATTATCTTCGCTCGCCGGCGCCCAGTTCGATCCCCGGCAGGTCAATTCGATGCCGGTTTGCCGGCTTGGCTGGATGAGTATTTCATCATACCAATCGATTTTTGCCATGATTGTTTCTATTTCGTGGAAACCGTCGGGCCTCTTACCGGCTATCAAGAGTGACAGGTTTATTTTAGCCGGTGCCAGCACTAACAATCCGTCACCAACAGTTGTAATTTGTTCTCTGCTATCCATAATGGAGTTCAAATTGTACTTTCTTTTCCTTGACGATAACAGCATAACAAGTCTGTATCAAAAAAGCTTATTGACAAAGTTACATAGCAATCTCGACTTTTTCAACAGCTCTATTGACTAACGTTATTCTACGAATTCAGCCTTTGATTCAGATCGACTCGCTGAAATATCGCTATAAAGCCGCGTTTTTCTTTCGGTGTTTTTTTTGCGTTTTGAGTGTGTTTCTCTCCCAGAACACACCATCCTGGTATCCCTGAATCGTTTCGTCAAGCTCGGCCAGGCCCAGACGTTTTGCAGCGAGCAGGCAGTATCCTGTCTCAATTTCAACTCCGAGAAATTTACGATCCAGCTTTTTAGCCGTCACGATACTGCTGCCTACACCCATAAATGGGTCAAATACAAGGCCGCCTCGCTTTGTGCTGGCCAGAATCAATTTTGCTAATAGTTTTTCCGGCTTCTGTGTGGGGTGGTTCGTGTTTTCCGGCATTGACCAGAACGGAACCGTGATATCACTCCATAAATTCGACGGATGGGTCAGTCGAAACTGGCCGGCGGATGTCTTCTGCCAATCCTTCGGGACGCCGTTCGTGTCGGTGTATGGGGCGAGAACTCTGCGTTTCAGCTTCAAATTGTCCACGTTGAAAACATAATCATCTGAAACCGTCGCAAACCAGATATCTTCCGAAGCGTTTTTCCAGTTCCTCTTTGCCCCTCTGCCTTTTTCCCTCTCCCATGTAATCCGGTTTCTTACTTTCAGCAGCTTATCCAGAACGAGATGAACGGCTGTTGACGAACACCATTCTGAGCAGACATAGACCGAGGCGGTTTTTTTTAGTGTGGGCAGTAATGTAACCAGAAGGTTCTCGAACCATTCGGCGTACTTGGCAATACTCTTTTTTCTGAAGGTAGTCGAAGTAAAGGTCTTGGTAAGATTGTAGGGCGGGTCCAGTATCAGCAAGTCAACGAAGCCTTCGGGCAATAAACCAAGGACGTCAAATATGTCCTGATTTACTATTTTATTGCTGAGAGCATCCAACCGGGCAGGTTTAGAAATGTGAATTAAATCTTTGCCGTACCGATCTGCTTCTGCTCGGCTAAGCGTGATTGTTCGATTCCTATGTGCTCGAACCTTATTCACATGACTAATCCTGCCGGTTTGAGTAAATTCCGCTTTATGCTGATTCTTTTTTTGGTTTTTGTTTTGCCGTGAATAAATCGGCCTTGCGTTCGACAATTTCGCGAGTGATGACATATTTCACCGGCTTCGGCTCTTCCGGCAGTTGATACATCAAATCAATCATCAGCTCCTCGGTGATCGAACGCAATGCCCTGGCACCGGTGTCACGCGTGAGGGCTTTCCGTGCCAATGCATGCAAGGCGCCGTCCGTAAACTCAAGCTCGGCGTTTTCCATCTCAAAAAATCTCTGATACTGTTTGCACAAAGCGTTTTTCGGCTTGGTCAATATGTCGATAAGCGCCGCTTCGTCGAGAGCAGAGAGCGTCGTGATGACCGGAAGTCTTCCAACCATCTCGGGAATCATCCCATATTCGATGATATCTTCCGGAATAACCTGGTCGAGGATATCGCTGAACTCGGCCTTTTCGTCTCTTTTACCGGCTATTTCCGAATCGAATCCGATCATTTTTTTGCCGAGCCGCTTCTTGATAATATTTTCCAGCCCCACAAAAGTTCCGCCGCAGATAAAAAGTATCTGTGTGGTGTCGATTTGTATGTAGGATTGTTCCGGATGCTTTCTTCCGCCTTGTGGCGGAATGTTGGCGGTAGTCCCTTCGAGCATCTTCAGCAGGGCCTGCTGGACTCCTTCTCCGGAAACATCACGAGTGATCGAAATGTTCTGAGATGTTTTGCCGACCTTATCTATCTCATCGACATAAACGATGCCCCGCTGTGCGGCTTCGATGTCATAGTCGGCAGCCTGCAGCAGCCGCAGCAGGAAATTCTCGACGTCTTCGCCGACGTACCCCGCCTCGGTAACGGTGGTGGCATCACATATTGCAAACGGCACTTCCAACTCACGGGCAAGTGTCCGGGCAAGCAGTGTTTTGCCAGAGCCGGTCGGGCCGATGAGCAGAACATTCGATTTATCTATTTCGACATCACTGTCGTTACTATCGCTGTGCAGCAGCCGTTTATAGTGGTTATGCACCGCAACCGAGAGATATTTTTTGGCGTGTTCCTGCCCGATGACATATTGGTCCATGTATTCTTTAATTGCTTTGGGTCTCGGCATTTCCTTTAAGCTGACGCCGCTCCTGGTCCCCCGTTTGCGATCCTGTCGGATTATATTATGGCATAGTTCCACACATTCGGGGCAGATAAAGACCTTATCCGGACCCTCTATAAGCGTGTCAGCCTGACTTCCCGGCTTGCCGCAGAAGCTGCATATTGCCTTTGACTTCCTGTTATCTGATTTTTTGGCCATTTCAACTTTCCATTTTCAGGTTAAATGTCTTTTATTTAACGTACGTAGGGTATTATAGTATAAGAAGGCTGCCCAATCAAGTCATTTAAGTGCATGAATCAGCCTGTTGTCCGAAGCCTCTCTATTCGGTCTTGCCGTGCGTCAATTGACTTTTCTTTAGCGAGAGCTTCCAGATGACCTCGTCATCAATATTGATGATCTGATACGTAACTTCCGGATCGGTTTTCATAGTATCGAACGTGAGCAGTCCGAAGGAGCATTTCTGATTATAGCCGAACAAGGCGCCGGGCATGATCTTGTGCGTGTGGATGTTGGTCAGTTTTGAGCTTTCGAACTCGTACAGGTCATATTCGTTCTCTCGTTCGATTTTCCAGGCATCGGAGCGATGGCGGTCGGCAGAGATAAGAATGACGCCGTCAATCCGATTGGATTCCAGAAAGGAGAATATCTGCTCCCGTTCTGCCTTGTAACCCTGCCATGGATCCCGGCTGCCGGATGTGGCGCCCATTGCCCAGGGCACTGGTGAGGCCAGAACCTTAAACGTTGCTTTGGAGGATTTTAGTTTTTCGAACAGCCATTTTTTCTGGGCAGCGCCGAGCATCGAGGGATTCTCGCTTTGCGGCTTGTCACGATAATACCGGCTGTCCAGCATAAAAAAGTCGACGTCACCAATGGAGAAATCGAACCAGCAGCCGGGCTGTGTTTCTCCGCCGCCATAATATGGATTGTTCCAGTTGTTGATGAATGTGCGCCAGACCGGAATCTTCCATTC
>JBARRE010000786.1:0-8968 GCA_049644065.1 Sedimentisphaerales bacterium
TTGTCGCCCAGCAGCTTTTTGCCTCGCAGGATATGATAGTAATGCTGAGCGAAGCGGTGGGCCTCATCTCGAACGTACTGCAGCAGCTTGCGGGCGGGCGAGTTGGAAGGCAGTTTAAGCGGCTTACTTCTGTCCTGCAGGTAAATCTCTTCCTCACGCTTTGCAATCGAGGCGATTTTTACCGCAGGCGCGTTCATTTCCGCAAACGCCTTTTCAGCGGCCCTCAAATGGCCTAAGCCGCCATCGATCAGGACAAGGTCGGGCCAGAGTTCTTCGCCCCGAAGGGCATATTTGTATCTGCGTTTCACCACTTCGGCGATCATCGCATAGTCGTCGATGCCTTTGACGGTCTTTATTTTAAATCTCCTATAGCCGCTTTTGAAGGGTTTGCCGTCGATGAACTTAACTAACGAGCCGACCGCCTCGGCGCCGCCGATATTAGCAACGTCAATGCCCTCGATAATCCGCACGGGCTCGGCTGTTTGCAGTAGTTCCCGCAGTTTCACGAGCGCCTCGGCGGGATCGGTTGCGAAGACTTCCGGTTGGACGTGCTCATCGGGCGTGCCGCGTTGATCGAGCCTTTCGATCAGTCTTATACGGTCGCGATACATAGCGGCCTTCTCGTATTTGAGCGCCTCAGCGGCTTCGGCCATTTGCGTTCTTAACCGGCGTAGAATTATCGAACGTTTCGAGCGAAGAAACTTCACCAGGTCGGTAATGATCTTTTTGTATTCATGTCTGTCAATCTTAGCTGCACACGGGGCGGTGCATTGCTTAATGCTGTACAGAAGACATGGCCGGAAGAATCTACGTTTACTGTCATTTTCATCCAGGCTCAGCTTGCATGTACGAAATTTGAATATCTTCTGCAGCACTACCAGAACTGCTCGAAGGTCCTTTGCGCTGGTGAAAGGCCCGAACAATCTTATACCGCGATGCTTGGGTTTCCTGGTGATATAGACGCCGGGGAAATCTTCGCCGGTCGTGATTTGCAGATAAGGAAACGTTTTGTCATCGACAAGCTCTGTATTATATGGCGGACGGATATCTTTTATCAGGCGGGCTTCCTGTAAGACGGCATCAACTTCGTTCGGAGTCTCGATAAAATCAACGGTTGTAACCTTGCCGATCATTTCAACAATCTTCGGCCCGCGCGTTGCGAAAAGGTCACTGCCCTGTTGAAAGTAGCTGGCAGCACGCGAACGGAGGTTTTTGGCCTTACCGATGTACAGGACCTTATCAGCAGGGCCTTTCATAAAATACAAGCCCGGCCCGGCGGGAAAATCCTTGATCTTCTGGCGAATCATTGAGTATTTGTCTTTTTCTTTGGCCATTGCCCTATTTTAGCTGTAGCCTGCGAGATAGCAAGCTGCATGTAACGGGCTAAAATGAGACTCTGCCATTTCGACTGAGACCACACTATTAAAATGTCATTTCGACCGAGCAAAGCGAGCGGAGAAATCTGGCAGCGAACGAGGGAAAAGTCAAATTAGAAACCAGATCTCTCGACTTCGGCCTCACGAGGCCTGCGCTCGAGATGACAAAAATAGAGTATAGCATTCCCTTGCTGAACCTTGGGCGGGCTAAAATGACGATAAAAATGACAGGAATTTCCTTGCAAAAGCAGGCTGTTTTGTGTTAATATAATCATATATAGGCGGATTATAATTTTGTTATAATATCATAATTCTTGCCGTAATTATTTATATCATTTTCACATTTATTCCAATCCCGCCTTGGACTAAAAGAAGTCTTTCCAGCGTTTTTTATCAGGACCGGGCCGATACCCGTTCCGGCATTATATTTATCATAAAATTTCGAGGGATAAGAAAATGAGAGGCAAATCAATGCTCACTAAATCTCTGTGGTTTCTGCTGTTTTTACTGCCGATAGCAGTCTGCCCGGCTGCAATAGGTAAAATCATCTACGTTGATGACAATGCTGTCGGTCTAAATGAAGGCTCATCATGGCAGAATGCTTACACCTTTCTCCAGGATGCTCTGGCCGATGCTGAGGTTGCTGTCCAACCGATCGAGATCCGCGTAGCTCAGGGTATCTACACGCCCAATAGAAATTCCGTCTTGCCTGGTCACACCGGCAATCGGGAAGACACATTCCAACTAATCAACAATGTAACTATCATGGGCGGCTATGCCGGCTTTGGTGAACCGGACCCTGACGCCCGAAGTATTGTGGCCTATCAGACTATCCTAAGCGGTGATTTGGCTACCAATGATATTGAAGTAATCGATTTGTCGAAATTGGATGATGAGCCTACTCGGACTGAAAACAGTTACCATGTCCTGACCGCCAGCGGTACTGATGTAACAGCAGTGCTGGATGGTTTTACTATTGCTGATGGTAACGCGGACGGTCCTCAATTGTGGGAGGAAAAAATCCATAGAGACCGTCACCAAAGGGGAGCCGGGCTGTATAGCATCTCAGGAAATGCAACTCTGAAGAACTGTGTTTTCACTACCAACTCGGCCTTTTGGGGAGCGGGGATATATAGCAATTCCGGCAGCCCAAATCTGAACAACTGTATCTTCAGCAGGAACTCAGCACATCAGACTGGCGGTGGCATGTTATGTTATGATAATAGCAATCCAACACTGACCAACTGTACATTCACTGGGAATTTGGCATTAAGTGGAGCCGGAATGTACAACTACAACAGCAATCCGAAGCTAACCAACTGCGAGTTTATTGCAAATTCTATTGAAGTACATTTACTCATTGAGATAGGATCCATTGTCGGTGGCACGATGTACAACCGTAATAGCGACACGATCCTATCCAATTGCACGTTCATCGGGAACCAGAGCTGCGGGATACTCAACTACACAAGTAATCCAACTGTAAACAACTGTACGTTCAGCACAAACCCTAGCGTCGGAATGTATAACTATCACAGCAGTCCCGAGTTGATGAACTGCACCTTCAAAGGTAACTACTGCGGAATGAGTAACAGGAGTAGCGATCCGATTGTAACAAACTGCATGTTCAGTTCGAACTCGACAGATTATGATGGAGGGGGGATGGATAACTCCGGAAGCTCTCCAATCCTAACCAATTGTACATTCAGCGGAAACCGGGCAGGAGAGGAAGGTGGTGGAATACACAACAGCGACAACACTCATCTAACTCTGATCAATTGTATGTTAAATGGGAATTCAGCATATCATGGGGCCGCGATGAGTAACTCCGAGAGCAGGGCGACATTGATTAATTGCACACTTAGCGACAATTCAGAAGTCAATCCTGGCCTCGAAGGAGGCGGTGTAATAGCCAATACAGGAGGCACTTTGGCTTTAATAAATTGCATCGTGTGGGCAAACAGTCCCCGATACCTGACTGGTAGAACTACCGTGCTTTATAGCAACGTAGAAGGTGGTTTCTTCGGCGAAGGCAATATTAATGTCGATCCGCTTTTTGCACCTCCCGGTTATTGGGCGGATGTGACTGATCCTAACATTATTGTTGATTCGGGCGATCCGAATACAGTTTGGATTGAAGGCGATTACCATTTGAAATCTCAGGCCAGCAGATGGGATCCTAGCAGCGAAAGCTGGGTAGTTGATGATTTAACCAGCCCCTGTATCGATGCCGGCGATCCGAATATACTGATTAGTGACGAACCAATGCCTAACGGCGGCATTATTAATATGGGCGCCTACGGCAGCACAGCAGAAGCGAGCAAATCCATATCGACCATTAGCAGCAGATTTTGAAAGCGGGAAAAGGGGGACATTCTGTTTTCAACTCAAGCTAAATAACAAACCGAGTTAATCTTGTAATACAATCTTTCATCTTCTTGTTTTTTGTGCACGTTTTTTATTATGGCTTATCGTAATGTCATTATTTGCAGGAATTTATGAGACATTTTTACAGAAGGAACTTCTTGGCTGCGGCCGATAGGCGAAGCCCAAGGCCGCGCCAAGTTATTCAGTGTCAAAAATCTTTGTCGTTTGTAGTGAAAAATCTCTGTGTCGAAACCGTAAAATTGACTTTATTACATGCTTGCAGTATAAATTCTGAAGAACAATGATATCAACAGGGCAATAGTGATGAAATTTCACAATATTGATATTCCGGAGGACAGGATTGCGGATTTCTGCCAACGGTGGAAAGTAGTAGAGCTGGCCTTGTTCGGCTCTGTTCTGCGCGATGATTTTGGCCCCGACAGCGATATAGATGTCCTTTATTACTTTTACCCCTGATTGCGGCTGGAGTTTATGGGACCTTTTCGATATTCGGGAAGAATTGCATCAGATGTTTGGCAGGGAGATAGACCTTGTGGAAAAGGATGCTCTGCGAAACCCCTTCCGAAGGCACGAGATTCTGCGAACTTATAAGGTGGTATATGCAGCCTGATACAAGCGATACATCGTATCCGTGGGCAGTAGCAACCGTCCATCTAATAGAACTGATAGATAAATTACAGCCGCTGATCCCCAAACCTCCGGAATGAATCCATTTATACAGCTTCTTAGCACTTTGCTTGCTTATTGCAGGTTTTTACGAAAGCGCATTGTCAATGCCCGACAGAATCGAACTAAAGCCTGACCAGACAATACTCTTCATCGGTGACAGCATCACGGACGCAGGGAGGCTTGAGCCTGTTTATAGGCCTTTCGGATATGGGTATGTGCATTTTGTTGCATACAGGTTGTTAGCGAAATATCCCGAATACAATATCAACGTTATCAATACTGGTATCAGCGGTGATACGATTCGCGATTTGAATTATCGATGGGAAAAAGACTGCCTCAATCATAAGCCGGACATCCTGAACATACTTATCGGAATCAACGATGTCTTTCGTCAATATACCGGCTCGCTGGATACGGCCGTATTGCTCGATGAATATCAACTAACATACAAACGGTTACTTTCACTCGTTAAGGGAAAATATAATTGCCGGTTAATACTGATGGAACCTTTCATATTCTGTGATGATAAAGCAAATCCGGCGTACAAGACGTTACAGCAATATATTCACGCCGTTCGTGCATTAGTGGAAGAATTTGATGCTGTGCTGGTTCCCTTGCAGGAGTTGATTGATAAGAAAATCAAGGAAGTGTCGCCGGAAAAATTCTCCGATGACATGGTTCATCCTTACGAGTGGGCGCACGCATGGATCGCACAGCAATGGTTCGAAGCGACAAAATTATAAACTTCATTTTGGGCCCGGCGATTTCATGTTGATGAAAATTTTTTTTTCTTCATAGATTCAGTAACTGCAAGGACTAAGAACAAGACGAAGGAAATCATGCCAAAAAATTCAGATTTTCGTCTTTACACATTATCAAATTGCGATTAATCTGCCGATACTTGTTTAACGGGTTTTACCACTACATCTGGCGTAGCTCCCGGTTATTATTCTATATATTGTGGCCCTAAATTTCGCACGGAGGCGTATAAATGTCGAACCAATTTGACCCTGGAAATCCTTTCAGAGCTAAGCAGACACAACCGGAAACGACCATAGGAGCCTCCGAAACTATGGGATTAAAGGTAGAACAGTTCTTTTCGACGCCGGGCACTCATCCATTCGACGAGCTTGAATGGGAAACGCGTTCAGCCAAAATCACAGGCGATGACGGCCAGGCAGTTTTCGAGCAGGACAACATCGAAGTGCCGACATGCTGGAGTCAATTAGCGACAAAAGTTGTTGCGAGCAAATACTTTTACGGCGACGCAGAATCCGGCCAGCGGGAAAATTCCGTCAAGCAGCTTGTCCATCGCGTTTGCAAAGCAATCGCCGACAGGGGCAGAAAAGACGGTTACTTCAGCACTGATGAAGACGCCGAGATATTCTACAATGAATTGACATGGCTCTGCGTGAATCAATACGGGGCATTTAATTCTCCCGTATGGTTCAACGTCGGTCTCTTAGACGTCTATAATGTTAAAGGCGGCAAGCACAATTTCCACTGGGACCCGGAGCGTAAAGAAGCCGTTGCTTGTGAAAACAGCTACGAATATCCGCAGGCCTCTGCCTGTTTTATCCAGTCGGTCAAGGACTCGATGGAAGATATCATGCGCCTTGCGGCCAGCGAAGCAATGCTGTTCAAGCACGGCTCAGGAACCGGAACCGACTTATCAACACTGAGAAGCAGCAAAGAGAAGCTCTCCGGCGGCGGCAAACCATCAGGACCCTTGAGCTTTATGAGGGTCTACGACCAGATCGCGGCAGTAATTAAATCGGGCGGAAAAACACGCCGGGCCGCAAAAATGCAATCACTCAAGGTTGACCATCCCGATATTAAGGAATTCATTACCTGCAAGACCGAGGAAGAGAAAAAGGCCTGGACGCTTATCGAGGCGGGCTACGACGGGGACTACAACAACGAAGCGTACAGCAGCGTCATGTTTCAGAATTCCAATCTGTCCGTCCGCGTGACCGACGAATTCATGCAGGCGGTAGAGAAAGATGCTAAATGGACAACCCATGCTGTAACGACCGGCGAGAAAATGGAAGAGCATTCGGCACGCGAGCTGATGGATTTGATTGCCGAGGGCACAAGGATATGCGGCGATCCGGGTCTTCAGTACCACAGTACGGTCAACCGCTGGCATACGTGTCCGAATTCCGGGCCGATTAACGCTTCGAATCCATGCAGCGAATATATGTTCGTGGACGATTCGGCCTGTAATCTGGCTTCATTGAATCTTTTGAAGTTCCGTAAAGAAGACGGCTCAATGGATATCGATAGCTTCAAAAAGGCGATTCGGCTGTTCATCATCGCCCAGGAGATTTTAGTCGATAACGGAAGCTACCCGGACAAGGCAATTGCCGTAAACAGTCATCTGTTTCGAGCGCTTGGGCTTGGCTATGCCAATCTTGGCTCTCTCATGATGAGTCTGGCGCTTCCTTATGATTCCGACCAGGCACGGTCGATCGCCAGTGCAATCAGCGCCATTATGACAGGCACCGCGTATTCGGCAAGTGCCGAAATAGCCTCGATAAAAGAACCTTTTGATCAATTCGAGAAAAACAAAGATTCGATGCTGAAGGTTATAAACATGCACCGCCAGCATGCCCGTGATCTTCCGGAATCTCATTGCCCGGAATATCTGCGTAATGACGCCAAGGACGCCTGGGACCAGGCTCTTGATGCCGGCACTAAGGTGGGCCTGCGTAATGCGCAGGTAACCGTCCTTGCGCCCACGGGAACGATCGGTTTTATGATGGATTGTGATACGACGGGAATCGAGCCGGACATTGCGCTGGTTAAGTACAAACTCCTGGCCGGCGGCGGAATGCTCAAGCTCGTTACCAAAACCGTGCCGATGGCTCTCGAAAAGCTCGGCTATAGTGCCGATGAGATCAAATCCATCTGCGACTATATAGACCAGAACGAGACGATTGAAGGCGCTAAAGAACTCAATCCCGATCATTTATCCGTTTTTGATTGTGCTTTTAAGCCACGCAGCGGCAAAAGATGCATTCATTATATGGCGCATCTGAAAATGATGGCTGCGGTCCAGCCGTTCATATCCGGCGCTATAAGCAAAACCATAAATATGCCTAAAGAAAGCACGAGAGAAGATATTGCCGCTGCTTATACGGAAGGCTGGAAACTCGGATTAAAGGCAGTCGCAATCTATCGCGACGGCTCGAAGAAGCTTCAGCCGGTTTCTACCAAAAAACATAAGGACGGCAAAGCCAAAGCTTCTGCCGAGGCGACTCCTCCGGCCAGGCCGTTCAGACGCCGGCTGCCGGATACTCGCCAAAGCATTACACATAAATTTTCTGTTGCTGGACATGAGGGTTACCTGACGGTGGGGCTATATGAGGATGGTCAGCCTGGTGAGTTGTTTATCACTATGGCCAAGGAAGGCAGCACCGTCGGGGGCCTCATGAATGTTATAGGCACGTGCACTTCAATGGCGTTGCAGTACGGCGTGCCCCTTATAACGTTAGTGGACAAATTCAGGCACGCCCGGTTCGAGCCGTCAGGCATGACATCGAACAGGGATATCCCCTTCGCGAAAAGCCTGATTGATTATATTTTCTGCTGGCTGGGCTGCCAGTTTATACCCGGCTATGCAGACAAGAACACCCCCAATAGAGCGGCGGCGTCCGGCACGGCAGAAAATAAGAACACAACGACCGCCAAGAAACTGGTTGAAAAAACCAAGGACCTCGCACAGAAAATTGCCGAGGCAAAAATCTTGAAGCGAGAGGTCAAGAAAACTCCGGCTCCTGAACCGGCGATTAAACAGGTTTCCGCCGAGTCGAAAAACAGATTTGCCGGCCTGGCGAATCGAATTGGCGTTCTGGTGGGTTCGACTGCGACCGACGAATCCGGCGCATTACAGTCTGAGGTGAAGGCCTTGGCGCAGTTTAACGCTCAGTTTGCGCACTTCCTCGAGGATTCACCTGCCTGCGATATTTGCGGCTCAATCACCGTCCGCAACGGCACCTGCTACAAATGCTACAACTGCGGCAACTCTATGGGATGCTCCTGATAATTGATTATTAAGGGGCCAGGACGTTTTGTGTTGTGGGGGGTTCTGACATAATTCCGGGGCCGCCATACTTAATTCAAGCCGATCTCTAAAAATATTTAGCCCGCCGATTTACTCGGCGGGTTTTCTGGTATTGTCCCACAAGCTGTGGAAAAACAGTATCGTGTTAGAATGCGTTTATCGCATTAGGGCTACCAGCAGCTAATAAAGCGGCTCCGAGAGTCTCCCATAGCCGGACTGCTGTATAGCACCGACACGGCGCTCAGGTCGCACGCCTGGGGAATATATTAGGGACGTTTACCTATTTGTATTGGCTTCATTTTGTTTCATAGGCTTATTTTTTACTTTTGTAGTTTTTTTCTTGAATATATTAGGGACGTTTACCTATTTGTATTGGCTTCATTTTGTTTCATAGGCTTATTTTTTACTTTTGTAGTTTTTTTCTTTGGACGACCTATCGGCAAAGGACGCAACCTTCGACCTAACTTGA
>JBARRE010000787.1:0-6569 GCA_049644065.1 Sedimentisphaerales bacterium
TTTCCTGCAATCTGTCGGATTTGCTGCCGGAGCGATTTTTGTGCCGCACTACTTGCCTGAATCCCGGGCTAATGCTGTCAACAGCAATAATGATTTGCCTAACATCGTCTACATATTGGCCGATGACATGGGATACGGTGACCTTGCCTGCCAGAATCCTCAGTCAAAGATCCCAACGCCCAATTTAGACAAGCTTGCATCCGAGGGTATCCGCTTCACAGACGCTCATTCGCCGTCCGCCGTGTGCACTCCTACCCGGTATGCGATCCTCACGGGACAATACTGTTGGAGGGCAAGGCTCAAAAGATCGGTTTTATGGCCCTGGGATAAGCAATTGATTGAAGCCGACCGGCTTACTGTGGGCAAACTCCTCAAAGCTCATGGCTATGACACGGCCTGTATAGGCAAATGGCACCTGGGCTGGGACTGGCCGACCACCGATGGCAAAGAGCCCTTCGGCATAGGCAAAACCAATATGAAAAACAGCGGCTCAAACGTGGATTTCACGAAACCTATCGCCAACGGTCCGACAACACGAGGATTCGACTACTACTTTGGAACGGCTGTTCCCAACTTTCCGCCCTACTGCTTCATCGAAAACGAAAAGACTGTTGGCATACCGGCAGGGCACAAACCTGACAACATGTTCGGGGCTCCCGGACCTATCCTGCAGGGGTGGAAGCTCGAAGAGATTCTTTCGGGACTCGAAAGAAAAGCTGTCGAATACATTGATGCCAAAGGCGGACGCCTGCATTATGACGCCTTCAGACAGACTCCCGGAAACCCGTTCTTTCTTTACGTACCTCTGACCGCTCCACACACTCCGATTGCCCCCGCCCCGCAATTCAAGGGCAAGAGCAAGGCCGGCGCCTACGGTGATTTTGTCTGTCAGGTTGACCATGTTGTCGGCCGGATAATGGATGCTCTACGACGCAACAACTTTACCGAGAACACCCTGGTAATCTTTACAAGTGACAACGGTTCGCCCGGCCGAGATGGCACGAATATGAGCGGCAAGACAAACAGCGTGCGACGTTTCGGCCACAATCCAAGCTACATCTACAGGGGAATCAAGGCCGACGCATGGGATGGAGGACATCGAGTACCGTTCATAGCCCACTGGCCCGGGCATATAACGCCGGGTTCGGTGAGCGATGAAACGATCTGCCACGTTGATCTTCTGGCGACGTGCGCAGCGCTGCTTCGGTTTCGACTGCCGATTAATGCGGGAGAGGACAGCTATGATATTTTGCCTGCTCTGATCCGACGAAAGCTCGACAATCCGATACGTGAAGCGACCGTCCATCATTCCATTAATGGTATGTTTGCAATAAGAGAAGGGAAGTGGAAGCTGATTCTTGGCCGGGGCTCAGGGGGCTGGAGCGGCCAAGGTCGGCCTGAAGATCCTCCCGTACAACTATACGATATGAGTATGGACGCTTCAGAGAGAACGAACCTGTGCAACGAACATCCCGATATAGTGGAAGGGTTGACCAAATTGTTGCAGAAGTACAAAGTACAGGGATACAGCAGGCCAATGACTTGAGTAATACGTTGTTGCACAGGATTTCTTGCATAGAAGTGGATAATGACATATACCAGAACCTGGTGCTGAGCTTGAACAATATTTAACTCAAACCGACCGATTCCGATTAAGGCCTTCCATTGCGTTGCTCAGTCAATTCCCTCCAATTTGAGGATTGTGACTGTCTTTGCGGTTTTGTGACTCTAAATACCTTATGCGTTTAGTGTATGGATCGGGAAGTTGTTATAGCATACGATATTGGACAGTTCCGTTTCTGGTGGTTTTTGTGTCTCCCGCAGAAAATTTATCAGATTGAATTGTTCGACTGCTGTCTTGGTATTCTGCTTTCTTTAATCCAACAGTACAGAACCGGCACAACGAGCATAGTCAGTATCTCGATAGTCATCCCGCCAAAGGAAGGGATCGCCATCGGCACCATAATATCCGAGCCGCGTCCCGTGGAAGTCAGGACCGGAATCAGCGCCAGGATCGTCGTGGCGGTCGTCATCAGGCAAGGCCGAATCCTGCGCATCCCAGCCTGAATTACCATTTGACGGGTCTTCTCGACACTCTCAGGCGCCTTGCCCTGGAACGATTGTTTCAGATATGTACACATCACAACGCCATCGTCCGATGCAATCCCGAACAATGCCAGAAATCCCACCCAGATAGCAACGCTGAGATTTATTGTGTGCACGCCGAACAGCTCCCGCATACTTACGCCGAATACGTCGAAATTCAGGAACCAATCCTGGCCGTAAAGCCAGATCATCAGGAATCCGCCCGACCAGGCGACAATTATCCCGGAAAATACCAGCAGGCTGGTAATGGCGGATTTGAATTGGAGATACAGAATTATGAATATGATGAACAATGCCAGGGGTATGACTACCGAAAGTGTCCTGGCCGCACGAATTTGATTCTCATAGCTGCCTGCAAATGTATAGCTTACGCCCTCAGGTACAACAAATTCCCCGCTGTCAATCCTGGCTTGCAGATATCGCTTACATTCTTCGACGACATCGACCTCGGCGCGGCCTGCCTTTTTATCGAACAGCACGTAGCCAATAAGAAACGTGTCTTCGCTTTTTATCGCCTGGGGACCGCGCACGTAACGAATGTCCGCCAATTGGATGAGCGGTATCTGAGGCCCGTTGGCTGCGGGAACCAGAATCTTGCCCAACGACTCGATCTGGTCGCGCAATTCGCGCACATACCTAACCCTCACGCCGTACCGCTCGCGTCCCTCGACCGTTGTCGTAATGCGCTTGCCGCCTATCGCCACTTCAATGACATCCTGTATCTTGCGAATCATTATCCCGTACCGGGCAGTAGCGTCACGGTCTATGTCAATCTCAATGTACGGCTTGCCGACGATCCGGTCTGCGAACACGGCGGCCGGTTCCACACTGGGGACGTCTTTGAGAAGACGCTCGATTTCCAGGCCGACTTGTTCGATTGTGTCCAGGTCCGGCCCTTTGACTTTCACGCCCATCGGCGCCCGCATGCCGCTCTGGAGCATTACTATTCGCGTTGCGATCGGCTGGAGTTTCGGAGCAGAGGTCGTGCCCGGAATCTGACCGGCTTTTACAATCTCATCCCAGATATCATCGGGATTCTGAATATGGTCTCGCCATTGTCTGAACGACTTGCCGTGCTGCTGATCCGGTATAAGCTCGCCGTTCTTATCTCGGACGAATGTCCCGGTTTTTTTATCGTATTGGAAGCGAATGCGATGTCCGTCTTTGTCGCTGATGTACTCAGGCTTGTAGTTGATGATTGTCTCGATCATAGAAATCGGCGCAGGATCGAGGGGCGATTCCACCCTGCCGATCTTTCCCACTACCGAATCTATCTCAGGGATGGACTGAAAGGCTATGTCCTGCTTTTGCAGAATGTCCAGGCTCTCCCCGATAGATGCGTGAGGCATGGTCGTGGGCATATACAAATATGAACCCTCATCCAAAGGCGGCATGAATTCCTTGCCCAGACCGGGAAAGCTATGCGCGACAGCGGACCAGACCGTATTGGCCTTCAACTTCTCCGGTACGAAGGAAAAGATCCTCCCGAACCCGAGCCAAACCATCGCAGCCAGAACGACCAGGACGCTGGGAATCGATAAGAACGCTATCTTGTGCCTGAGGCACCAGCCGAGGATGGCCGGATATAGCTTCTGGAATATCCGGAAGAAAAGCAGCAGCCCGCCGATCAGGCACGCCACGAATACCAGATTTCGCACGGTTCCTTTTTCCGAGCCCAACGGCAGCCAGTGATTTGCAAGTATCACTCCGACCAGAACGACCGCCACGCCGTTGGCGATCAAGGGCAGAATACCGCTGGCCCTCTTCGGAATGTAGTCTCTCGATAGATGGTAGAGTCCGATCGCGCCGATGAGAACACCTATCCACCATGCGAGCCAGATAGCCGCTATGGCCGCGGCGGCGATTAACACCGCGCCCAGCAGGTATCGCCTGAGTTTTTTCGAGCCGGCCTTTTTCGTGAAGAGGATGTGAGCGACCGGCGGAATTATCGTCAAAGCAACTACGACCGAAGCGATCAGCGCGAAGGTCTTGGTGAATGCCAGGGGCTTGAAGAGCTTGCCCTCGGCCCCCGTCATCGTGAAGACAGGCAGAAAGCTGACTACGGTAGTCGAAACCGCCGTCAACACCGCGCCGCCGACCTCGCTGGCGGCTTTGTAAATAACCTCCAGCTTATCATCGTCTGGATTTGCGTCGTCGAGGTGTCTCAGAATGTTCTCGCAGACTATGATTCCCATGTCAACCATGGTGCCGATAGCAATAGCGATGCCCGACAACGCCACAACGTTGGCGTCGATGCCGCCGATCTTCATCGCGATAAAGCACATCAACACTGCTAAAGGAAGCAGGCCGCTGATGAGTATCGAGCTTCTAAGATGCACGACCAGAACGATTACGACTATGATGGTGACCAGTATTTCCTCGGTTAGAGCGGTGTTCAGTGTTCCCAGTGTTTCGTAGATAAGTCCTGTGCGGTCGTAGAACGGCACTATGGTGACCTGCGAAACCGTTCCGTCATCTAAAGTTTTCTTAGGCAGTCCGGGCGATATCTCCTCGATCTTTGCTTTTACATTCTTGATCGCTTCGAGCGGATTGAAACCGTAGCGCACAACGACCACGCCCCCGACGGCCTCGGCCCCGCCTTTGTCCAGCGCTCCTCGCCGAAGCGCGGGCCCGTACGAGACCTTGGCGACATCCTTGATGTAGATCGGGACATTGTCATTGACTTTTATTACCGACCGTTCTATGTCGGAGAGGTTCTCGATGAAACCAAGGCTGCGGATTACGTACTCGGCCTTGTTGATTTCAATCGTTCTGGCCCCGACGTCCACGTTGGACATTTTCACCGCCATGAATATCTCGTCCAGACCGACGTCGTAGGCCCGCATCGCATCGGGGTCTACGTCTATTTGATATTCCTTGACAAAGCCGCCTATGGAGGCCGTTTCGCTAACGCCCTTGGCAGAGAGCAGGGCATAGCGGACCTGCCAGTCCTGAATAGTCCTCAACTCGTCCAGGTCCCAACCGCCCGCCGGATTGCCGTCCTCGTCCCGGCCTTCGAGCGTATACCAGAAAACCTGCCCCAGGCCCGTCGCGTCTGGACCCAGTGCCGCCCGGACTCCTTCGGGGAGAGTGCCGGCAGGCAGCGAGTTAAGCTTTTCGAGAACTCTGCTCCGCGACCAGTAAAAATCGACATTATCCTCAAATATTATGTATATCGAGGAGAATCCGAAAAAGGAGTAGCTTCGGACGGTCTTAACTCCGGGAATGCCCAGCAGCGAGACGGTCAGAGGATATGTTATCTGATCCTCCACGTCCTGAGGCGAACGTCCCATCCACTCGGTAAAGACTATCTGCTGGTTCTCCCCAATGTCCGGAATGGCGTCCACCGGAACGGGATCCCTCGGCAGCCAGCCGAGATTCCAGTCGAATGGCGCCACCATCAGGCCCCATCCGACGAACATTATCACCAGGAGCCCGACGATCAGCTTGTTCTCAAGACAAAACCGGATCAGCTTGCTCAATGGACCTGTAGATTGCCCGTTGATGTTTGTCAGTAGCTCGTCCATTTTTCCCTGCATCTACGCTTATTGTTTAAACTGCGGCAGCTTTGCAACGAACTGCTCGGGGGCTGCTTCGAATTTCTCCTTGCAGGGTTCGCAGCAGAAATACACCTTCTTACCTTTGTACTCGGTGAAGATCGCCTTGTTAACGGCTCCGCCCATGACCGGACACTCCGTCTGCTCGACGGCCTGGACGACCTGGCTTGCCGCGTCTTCTGCAACCTTCGCCGCAGTCGGTGTCGCTGGCGCAGCCGGTGCGGCTGGCGCAGTCGGTTCGGGTTCTGACTTCTTGCAGCCATAGACGAAGACCGATCCGGCAAGCAGCAATCCTGCAAGCAACGACATTGTGATCAATTGTTTCTTTTTCGAGTTCATTTTCTGTCTCCTTAAAAATTAAAATTAGGTTTCCATAATTTCACTTCATTTTGTTATTGCACTTATTGTCTTGATAATTTCGCCGCAGTTTAGCATGGAAGCTCCGAAATAAGGATTTCGTACGTCTTTATCCGCCTGCAGCCAGTCCGCCCCCTTGTTGTTAAACGACATCGGGCAATGAATCCGATAGAGCTGCTGATTTTCGGGAATCCCGAATTGCACGACCACGGCAATCAACTCATTAGAGAGCGTCTCAAACGCTTTGCGTGCGGCGTTAATATCGCCAGCTTTTTGTATCGCATCCAGCGTTTTGCTCATCTTGGTGTTGTGAGCCATCCACACATTGTGAGGTTCTCCGCTCAGCAGAGTCATATCGACCTTAGAGAGTGCTTCTATCGCAGATTTAGCTGCTGTGACGGCAAGGCCCAAATCGTCGCCGGCCAGCGCCTCATGCAGCGATAAATACTTCTCAACGACCGCCCGGATTTGTACTCGGAACTCATCGGAAACTTCAATAATTTCGTGCTCTGGGGCGCTTTCGGCGCTCATCATGCTGGGCTTGGCCTG
>JBARRE010000788.1:0-6076 GCA_049644065.1 Sedimentisphaerales bacterium
AGTAACACTGTCTAATTAAAATTCTCATCCTCGAAAGCCTTCCTTCCAAGAAGTAATCAATAGAAAAGCTCGCATCTATCCTGCTATTGCCGCTTCACATTATACCCATTCCCGTGCGTAAAGGCAATTGATCATTGATTATTTCCTCGTGGCCATTTCAATTGACTATTTTCTAATGACTATTGACTATTTTATCCGCGTAATCAGCGAAACTTGTGCCATAGGTATCCGCGGTTCAGGAAATTGCTCTTGCAGGTTTTGGCTTTAGCCGGTATAGTGTGCAGGATTCCATTAAGCACCAAGTCGATAAATGGGGATTCGGTGCGGGGATCTCAAGCGGTATTTGTGCCGCAGGCAGCATGGAAGTGCAGAAGAATCAGGTTATTGGACAGGATTACAGGATAGGATTGACGAGAAGAATATTGAATATTGACTAATGAACGGCGCGTTCGCAATGGCTGGGCCATCCCTTACGGGACTGTAGCCGGGACCGAGGGCGCAAATAGTCAATAGTCATTCGTCATTAGTCAATCCCAGAGAAATGCCGAAGCGCAAGGACATACATAAGATACTGATTATAGGTTCCGGCCCGATTGTCATCGGTCAGGCCTGCGAATTTGACTATTCCGGCGCCCAGGCGTGCAAAGTCCTGCGTCAAGAGGGTTTTAAGGTCATCCTCATCAACAGCAACCCGGCCACCATTATGACCGATCCGGAACTGGCCGACAGGACGTATATCGAGCCGATTACGCCGGAGATCGTCGAGAAAATCATCGCCAAAGAAAGACCCGACAGCCTGCTGCCGACTTTGGGTGGGCAGACCGGCCTGAATACGGCGGTGGAGCTGGCCGAGAGCGGCGTTTTGAAGAAGTATAAGGTCAGGATGTTAGGCGCGAACTTAGCGTCTATCAAGAAGGCCGAGGAGAGAGACAAGTTCAAGAAGATAATTGCCAAGTGCGGGTTGGAAGTGCCGAAGAGCGGATACGCCCATACCTGGGACGAGGCGAAGAAAATCGTCGACCTTGTGGGATACCCGGCGATTATCCGGCCGAGCTATACCCTGGGCGGGACGGGCGGAAACGTCGCTTATAACGCCGAGGAATACGCCGAATATATCCACTGGGGCCTGAGCCTGAGCCCCAAGAGCCAGGTGCTGGTCGAGGAATCCGTCGCCGGATGGAAGGAATACGAGCTTGAGGTGATGCGCGACAGGAAGGATAATGTCGTAATAGTTTGCTCCATCGAGAACCTTGACCCGATGGGGATTCATACCGGCGACAGTATTACGGTCGCCCCGGCACAGACGCTCACCGATAAAGAATACCAGATTATGCGGGATGCTTCGCTGAAGATTATCCGGGCGATCGGCGTCGAAACCGGCGGCTCGAATATCCAATTCGCCGTCAATCCCGAGAACGGCAAGCTTTACGTTATCGAGATGAATCCGAGGGTTTCGCGAAGTTCGGCGCTCGCATCCAAGGCCACGGGCTTTCCAATCGCCAAAATCGCTTCACTGCTGGCCGTAGGGTACACCCTCGATGAGATTCCCAACGACATCACGAAAAAAACGCCGGCCTGCTTCGAGCCGACAATCGATTATTGTGTTGTCAAGTGGCCGCGGTTTACGTTCGAGAAATTCCCGAAGACGAATCAGGAGCTGACCGTGCAGATGAAGTCGGTCGGCGAGGCGATGGCTATCGGCAGGACGTTCAAGGAATCGCTGCAGAAGGCGATTCGCTCGCTGGAAATCGACCGCTATTCGCTCGACAACCGGCACATCAACAAAAATCTTTCGACGCCTGAACTAAAGAGAAAGCTGCGAACGAACTGCTGGGATAAACTTTGGTATGTCGCCGAGGCGCTGCGGCGAAAACTGTCTGTTGAGGAAATCTTCGCTCTGACAAAAATCGATCGCTGGTTCCTCAATAACATTAAGGATATTATCGATCTCGAACAAAAGATAAAGAAGACTCAAACCCAGCGAAACCGGCCCGGCATTTTGAGCCTTGGGACCAGTATCCTGAAAAAAGCGAAGGAGTACGGTTTCAGCGACAAGTACCTGGCCTGGCTTCTCGATGTCGAGGAGATGGATGTAAGGAAACGCCGACAGGCCCTCCGCCTCAACGCGGTCTACAAAACCGTCGACACCTGCGGCGCCGAATTCGAAGCAACGACTCCATACCTTTATTCGACATTCGAGGCTGAGTGCGAGGCCAATCCGACCAGCCGGAGAAAGGTCATGATTCTCGGCGGCGGGCCCAACCGCATCGGCCAGGGAATCGAGTTCGACTACTGCTGCGTTCACGCCGCGTTCGCACTTAGAGAAATCGGCATCGAATCGATCATGGTCAACTGCAATCCCGAGACGGTCAGCACCGATTACGACACCTCGGACCGGCTTTATTTCGAGCCGCTCACGTTCGAAGATGTAATGTCCATTGTGGAGAAGGAGAACCCGGACGGCGTCATCGTGCAGTTCGGTGGCCAGACACCGCTCAAACTGGCGGTGCCGCTCGAAAAGGCCGGCGTCAAAATCATCGGCACCTCGCCCGACAGCATCGACCGCGCCGAAGACCGCAAGCGATTCAACAGGCTCGTCGATAAGCTCAAGCTCCGCCAGCCTTACAGCGGCACGGCAACAACTTACGCCCATACGCTCAAAATAGCGAATGACCTCGGTTTCCCGCTGCTCATCAGGCCGAGCTTCGTCCTCGGCGGACGAGCCATGCAAATCGTTTACGACCAGAATGACCTTAAAGCCAGCGTGGAAGAGGCACTCGAAGTCTCGGGCAAACACCCCGTACTGGTCGACAAATTCCTCGACGATGCTACGGAGCTGGACGTCGATGCCATCAGTGACGGCAGAAAAGTCGTCATCGGCGGTATCATGGAGCACATCGAGGAAGCCGGCGTCCATTCCGGCGACAGTGCCTGTTCGCTGCCTCCGATTTCGATAAGCAAAACTGTTCTGGCCGAGATTACCAGGCAGGCAAAACTGTTGGCGCTGGAACTGAAAGTTAAGGGCCTGATTAATATCCAGTTCGCGGTCAAGGACGGCAAAGTCTATATCCTCGAAGTCAATCCGCGGGCGTCCCGAACGATTCCGTTCGTGAGCAAGGCAATCGGCGTGCCTCTGGCAAAGCTCGCCGCAAAAGTCATGACCGGCATGACGTTGGACGAGCTCGGTTTTACTCAAGAGGTGCAGCGCAGCCATTTCTCCGTCAAAGAAGCGGTCTTCCCGTTCCTGAAGTTCCCCGGCATCGACACGCTTTTAGGTCCCGAGATGCTGTCCACCGGAGAGGTAATGGGCATCTCCGACGATTTCGGTATCGCCTTCGCAAAGTCGCAGATCGCGGCAGGCAATAATCTGCCGACCGCCGGCAACGTCCTGTTCAGCGTCAGGGACAGCGACAAGGCAAGGGCTGTCGAAGTCGCTCGCAAGTTGCACGAAATGGGCTTTAAGATTATCGCAACAAAGGGCACGTGTATCGCAATGATCAACAATAATATCCCATCGCAGTTCGCATTGAAAATGACCGAGGGCCGGCCGAACATCGTGGACTCAATCATTAACGACGAGATCGACCTGATTATCAATACGTCTATTGGCAAGCAGTCGATCAAGGACTCGTTCTCGATCAGAAGGACCGCCCTCGACAGGCAGGTGCCCTACGTCACGACCATAAGGGGCGCATCCGCGGTGGCAAAGGCTATCGAGGCCATGAAACAAAGGAAAATAGACGTTAAACCGATCCAACTGTACTATAAGTAGTTTTTTGAAAAATTGAAGTTAGACATATATTATTTTAGAAAATCTTCCTCCATGATTTTCTAAAATTATCGGGTACCGTACGATGACACAATATCGAGCAAAAGTTATGAATCTTGTTTTAGAAAGAAAAAATCAAAAGAGGAGATTTTTTCTTTCCAAAAGTATGTCTAACTTCAATTTTTCAAAACTCATTTACCACTGATCGAAAGGAAACCGGCAGGTGAAAGCGATTTTGTTATTGGAAGACGGCACTGTTTTTGAAGGCACATCCTTCGGCGCCACCGGCCAGAAGTGCGGTGAAGTTGTCTTCAATACGGCCATGTCCGGCTACCAGGAAATCCTGACCGACCCCTCGTACAACGAGCAGATAATCACGATGACCTACCCCCTGATCGGCAACTACGGCACGAACAAGGCCGATTGGGAATCGAAGAAAATATTCGCCGCAGGCTTTATCGTTAAGGAAAACTGCAATTATCCCAGCAACTTCAGAAATACCGCCTCGCTAAGCGATTATCTCGAAGCCAACAACGTCGTCGGACTCGAAGGAATCGACACCCGCGCCCTCGTCAGGCATATCCGCACCAAGGGAGCAATGCGAGGCATCATTTCTTCGACCGAATTCAGCACAACGAATATGAGGAAGACGCTCGATAAATACCCCGGCCTGGTAGGCAGGGACATCGTCAAAGACGTCACCACCGAGAAAGCTTACCGCTGGGAGCAAGGCGTCGTCGATGTATTGAGCGGCGCCGAATGTGTGCCCGAAAAGAAATTCAAGGTCGTCGCCTTCGATTACGGCATCAAGCATAACATTCTCCGCCTGCTTCGCTCACACGGCTGCGACGTTCACGTCGTGCCAGCGACAACAACAGCAAAGCAGGTTATGGCTCGCAAGCCAAATGGCGTATTTTTAAGCAACGGCCCGGGCGACCCGGCGCCCGTGGACTACGCCATTGAGACAGTCCGCAAACTTCTCGGCAAAGTCCCCATCTTCGGAATATGCCTCGGCCACCAGATTCTCGCTCTGGCGCTCGGCGCCAGGACATACAAGCTCAAGTTCGGCCACAGAGGAGCCAATCACCCCGTCAAAAATCTCAGGACCGGAAAGATCGAAATCACCAGCCAGAACCACGGCTTCTGCGTCGATATGGACTCGCTTAAAGAAAAAGATGTCGAGCTGACGCACCTGAACCTCAATGACAACACTAACGAGGGATTCCGTTGTAAAGACAAGCCGGCCTTCTCAGTCCAGTACCACCCCGAAGCATCACCCGGCCCGCACGATTCGAATTACCTGTTCGAGGACTTCATAAAATTGATGCAAAACAAGTAATCCGTATTTCGTGTCTCGTATTGTCATTCTCCGCAAAGGGCTTGTTGCCAAAGACAAGATTGCTTCGTCGCTGCGCTCCTCGCAATGACTAAAGGTCCATTTTCGTGTCATTGCGAACAATTCGAAGAATCGTGCGGCAATCTCAATAATAATCATTTATCAATTATCATTAATCATTTAACAGGCTTTTTCCGGGAAATTCAGACTTGCGAACTTGCCATGATATTTTATTGCGGCCCGGTCGTAGGCTTTGGCCGCCTCAATCTCATCGTCAAATAAACCGAGCTGTATTTGGGTACGGTTTAGGCATATCCGAGCACGCCATTTTTCCCAATACCTGTCCCAAATAAGCCCTTTATAGCGTGAACGGCTCTTGCCTGAATATTTCTTTCGGTTGCGTATGTTCTGGGCGCAGGTCGCCGGACGAAGATTTGCCTTACGATTATCAAGACCATTTTGGTTAATGTGATCGACAAACATATCATCGGGGACTTTGATTACCTCACGGTGCATGCGGATACGATAACATTTGCCCCCTCTCCTAACCGAGCGGACCGCGTAGAATGTCGAGCAGCCCTTGATGGCTAACCATTTATGTTTGGAAAGTCGAAAATAATCATCCGGATCGACGATGGCGTACTTACCCTGGGTAAGCGGTATCCGGCAGAAGGAGTAGCCGTACCGCAGGCGCCGATATAAAAGTACCGGCCGGATAGCAAGCCAGACAAGCCAGATCGGGATGGTTATGGTGAATTGAATTTTCTCCCCCGCTCTCCGCTGCACGGAATGTATAATTTAGAATGTAGAATTTAGAATTGTCATGCTGAGCCGAAGGCGAAGTATCTCAACGCTGGCGGTGTTATACCAACGCTTAGGATAATTATTCTAATGAGGCATTGAGATTCTTCGCTTCACTGCGTTCCACTCAGAATGACATTGGGATGTCTTTTTACCTTTTTCCTTATACC
>JBARRE010000789.1:0-17162 GCA_049644065.1 Sedimentisphaerales bacterium
TGGACGGTAAGGTCGATTTTGTAATGCTCTATGAATATTGCCTCTCAACAACGAAATGCAGCATACATTCAAGGTTGAGTCTCTGCTGCATTTCAGCTATCAGCAATAGGGATTGAGCGCAATTCCCAATTCGGGTCGGACTGTGTGGATATCTGGGATATCTGGGAGGCCTATTATGTACAATATCGACAAATCCATAGAAGATCAGCAGACATTTCCTCAAAATATTCCGTTTGCTGTTCTGAGAGATAGATATATGGTGTCCCCAGATTAGCCCACCCAGATTAGCCCAGATTAGCCAAGAATTTCATGCTTTGAGGCGACGAAAAAACAAGGCCAATCAAAGCCAATTTCAAAATCCCACGTCCCCCAAAGAAGTAGTTTAGAAGATCTATGTCGGAATTAATTCACATACGGCGTAATTCATATTTTCGGCTCTTCGGCCGGCCCTTCGGCTTCTCCGGGCGGCGGATTATTCGCTACTTTTACGGTTTGCCTGCCCGACTTGGCGCTCTTGCCCCGTTCTTTTACCGAGACGAAAATGGTAGCCATGACTCCCTCTTTTTCGTCGCTGACCAGGACTGTACACTTTACCTGGTGGCCGTCCCGATCGAGAGAGAAACTGGCGAGGTGATCTTTCAACGTGAGGAATTCGGGTTGCCAAATTATTTCCGGTTCGGCGTCGGGGACTATCTTCATAATCCTCACTTTGACGATGTATTGATTCGGAACTTCCGGATCGGGGGAGACTTTCGCATCGGCATCATAGACCACTTCAGCAGTCCGGCAACCTGCCAAAACGACCAGGGCCGTAGTTGCGATCAACTGGGCTGCTCTTCGCATGGCTCATCCTTTCTTTTTGCCGATTGGATTGTTGTTATGGGAGCTTCGCCTTTTTCATTGGTATTGTCAAGTGCCCCCGGATTAATATCCCGGGATTTTTCATGCAATTTCCACAGCTCTCAGCCGTGACCGGGCAGGGAGTGCAGGTATTCTTCGATGTTGGTATAGCCATCCGAATCGAGGTCGCCGTTGCCGTCGGAGGCGTCGTCCGGATTCAAATTCATCTGACGCTCCCACTCATTGGGCATTCCATCATGGTCCGAATCCACCGGTGGAGTCCCGCCGGCAAGGTCGGGATAACCGCCGACCTGGTCGGCCGAATCGATTATTTTGCCGGTCCCGTTCTTCACATCGTCAACTATGCGACGATCGGCAGCGTCTCGCTGCGGCGCGGTTGCCCCGGCTTCGGCCAATACAATCTCCATCGCCTCGGCCGCACTTTGAGTGGAAATCTGAGGAGTTTCGAATTTGGTGCCGCTGCGATGCTTTACCGGTGCGACGCCCTTCTCTCCCCATTCAAAGCCGACAATGGCCCATTCGTCCATGTTCGGATCGGAACGGTGCGGGCCGATATTGTCTTGGACGTAAATCTTCGGATTGCCTTGTGGGAAAAGGATTTCATACGGCCCGGGATTGGTTGAAGGGCCGGCGATAAAATAGTTGCCAACGAAGTTCAAAAACGTGTTCGAACCGTAGTCGACGATCTCGGCCGGCAGAATTCCCCAGTTGTAAATAACGTTGTTCACGATGTCGTGCGTGCCGCCTTCGGCGATGAGTGGATTGCGGAAATCGTTATGTGCCAGGAGATTATGATGCACCGATACGTTGTAAGAGCTGTCCCCGAGAAGCAGGCCGGCACTGTGGGTCTTTTTGCGGTGCCGGCTCCGGTTCAACGCCTCGCTGATAATCGACCACGAAATCGTGATGTCGTGGGCTCCGTACCATGTGCTGACGGTTTCGTCTTCCCCCCAGCTTGCGGAGATGTGGTCCAGCACGACATTGTACGCACCGTCGGAATCTCCATGCGGCCCGAGAATGGAGACGGCGTCGTTTATATCGGCGTCAACGGGGCCCTTGTTGCCGGGCCGAACGCGGATGTGCTGAATCAAGACATCGTGGGTGATAATAGTTATGCCGGCATCTTTAATGCAAATTCCACCGCCGGGCGCAGTCTGGCCCGCGATGGTTATGAACGGATGGTTGATTTGCAGCTCCCGTTTCAGCTCGATGGTTCCGGCGACACGAAAGACAATGATGCGGGCGAAAGGATCGTTGACTGCCGCGCGCAGCGTCTCCGGGCCTTCGTCGGCAAGCGATGTTACCTCGATCACTTTGCCGCCCCGCCCGGCGATGGTTCGCGTGCCGAATCCCTCGGCGCCGGGGAAAACCGGCAATCCAACCTGGGCCTTGAAAGGTCTCGGCGTAGTGGGATTCTTAGGAGTCTCAGGGGTCATTAGCTCGATAATTATAGGAATGCCGATCATTATTATGAAGGCAATGAACATAAAGCCACCCGTTGCCGCGAACAACCAGCCAGCCAGCGGATTTTGCCGAGAGCGGATCATCTTTATGCCGAAGTAAGCTGCCAACAAAGGGCAGAAAAGCATGATGCCCCAGATAACCAGAGGCCCGGGGAACTTCATCAGGTAAGCATCGAAAATGTTGACGATACGAAACCGGAAAAGTAACGCCGTGCCCCAAAGGATCGAAGTTATGCCGAGCAGTAAAATTCCCTTTTTCAAATGTCTCGCTGATTTACTCATGAATGTTCCCTTTATTTCATGGCGGCTGTCAGCCTGTCGATCAGGGCTTTATCATCGGGCAGCAGTCTCGCGGCCGGGAGCCGGGCTATTAGCTCGGCCCAGTGGGGATCCTGGCGGTAAGCACGCAGAAGATACGGAATACCTTCGTCGACTTGCTTAGCGTCGTTTATTAAAGTTATGCCGACCCAGAATGCCGCCTCGCCGTTGGTCGCTTCGTCGGGGACGATTGTGGTCGCTTGCTTATAAGCGGCTATGGCCTTGTCGAAATCTTTCTTTGTCAACCACATATCGCCTTCGTTGAGCTTTTGGTAAGCCCGCTGCAGCCGGACCAGCCGCCGCAACTCGGTCACGGGATTCGGATGGTCTTCCACTCGCAAATCGAACAACCGGTCTTCCCAGGGCTTTCCTGTTGCGGCAGCTCGAACCACGACAATGGCGGCAGACTGCCGGCCGCGTATGTCACCGCCTTCGGCCTCGGCGGCTTCCAGGGCGCACAGCATACGCTCGGCCAGGTCACCCTCTGCCGATTCGAAGGCTTTGGCCATTGCGGGCCAGACGGTGGGTTTGTCCATGAGGTTGGCCTGGACGGAGTATTGCTTTCCCACGTGGTGACCGGCGGCAAATATCGCCCGGCCGCCTGTATGAGCGGCAACTCGGCCTTCGGCGTCTATCATGGCGACCTGGCGGACCGCTTTTTCCGGATCGGTCGAGACCAGCGCGTTTAACGCTGCCGGTGCGCTCCTGCCTGCCCGTATCAGCTCAAGACCCAGCGGACCGTAGGCCGGATCGACGAAGGATTGGGTCGCCACGGCACCGACCCCGGCCTGGGCCCAGGGGACGACGGAGCCGACAGAGAACCAGTGGCTTTGAACCGCCACGCCTATTTCGCCTGTGACTGAATCCCGCGCGACGATGGAATAGGTCGAAACAGGCATCGAGGAAGGTTTCCGGCATAATCCGGGTGACGATAACAACAGCGTCAATACGATAGTTGAGATGGTTACGGAACGCATGGTATTTCTCCTATTGGTTGTAAGCTCGGCGACACCGCTGAGCCTCATTATCCAAAAGGATATCGAATACGACTTTAAAATTCAAGTTTCGAGTAATATATTGATGTGATGGATATAGAGGACCCCCGGATAAATCCGGGGGCTAAATAAGCTTTGTACTTAGAAATTGTTTCGCATCTGCTCGGCTTTGGTGGCTTCTTTAAGGGTCTTTTTTTCTTTGGAGGTCAGGCTCTGGATGCCGGATTCGTTCACCTTA
The DNA here is from genome assembly GCA_049644065.1 of Sedimentisphaerales bacterium. Taxonomy (GTDB): domain Bacteria; phylum Planctomycetota; class Phycisphaerae; order Sedimentisphaerales; family Anaerobacaceae; genus JAFGPJ01. Next base: position 3,876 of record JBARRE010000789.1, read on the forward strand.
TGTAAAATGCGGTCCACTTCGGCTTGTAAATTTCGTTGGGCGGCCATTTGCTTTTCCCAGTGGCCGGACTGGAGTTTGAACTTGAACTTGTCACGCCATGATTGCGAAAAAACGTAAGCGGCTCCTGCCGCCATACCTCCCAGATGAGCTGCTTGGCCGCCGGCGTTGGCAAACTGGTTGGGACGTAATAAAGTGATAATGCTGATACCCGCAAAGATTAACGCGAGCACTACCAGCTTTATGGGAAAAATTCCCCACACGTAAACCCTTAAATTAGGAAACAGTATTGCACCTGCTGCAAGCATTCCAAATATTGAGCCTGAGGCACCAACCAACGGGGCTTTGCTCAACCATCCTGCATGAGCGAGAACTGGATATACTACTCCTCCGGTTGCTCCACAAATGAGATAGAAAATTAGGAACTTTTTACTACCCCAGAACTTTTCAAGCATAGGTCCAAAAAAGAACAAAACCAGCATATTAATAAATATGTGGCCAAAGCCATTAACATCATGTAAAAACTGATAGGTAATGATTCTCCATAGCTGCAAAGACATTCCCACAGTGGCGGGGTATACCGAGAACCAATTGTAAAGAAAATTCGCAAACAATGGTATCGTAATGGATACGAGGAACACAACAACATTGATAATTAATAGCCACTTTACCACTGGTGTGAGCCTTGGAAATGATATCCGCGGTGCATACCGGTAATGTGACTGTTGTGAGTGAAAGTCCGCCTGAGTGTAATCTCTGTCGTAAAGTCCCATAATGATATTTGTTTATTTCTTTGCCAATAAATGAATCAATTATATGCTACTTAGCGCCGTCGGGCGATAGGTTTTATAAACCCCCGGATAAATCCGGGGGCTAAATATTGAGCGCCAACGGCTCCTGCTTCTATAATATCGTCAATTTGGGTAAATGTTCAGAAAAAAAAGACTTAAAACTCGATAGCTTTGGCTTTCATCGCTTTAAATATGGCCATTAAAATCACGCCGAGAGCGATCATTCCAATCCCGATATTTTGCGATATTGTAAGGCCGTCAAATTCAAACGGATTGTCATCACGCAGATATTCCATGAGAAAGCGGGTGATTCCATAGACGATGAACATCAAAGCAAACGTGTAGCCGGGTTTGGTGAAAAACTTGCCGGAGTTACCGGAAAGCTCCGCTTTTTTAGCCCTTCGCCAGAACAAATACAGCATAAGGCACCAAAAAGCGGCAATTCCGGACGAATACAACTGGGTCGGGTGGACCGGCAAACATCTGTATTTACCTTCGGTGACCTCGATTTTTTGCTTCACGGTTAGATCTTCGTAGTGTTTTGGGTACCACTTGCCATTTATCCCAAGATAGTCTATGTATTCTTCTTTAGGCAAGATCAACTGCGGGTCCTGCCGGTTTCTTTCCAAATCAGCGTTTATCTGGCTGTTGTAAGCGAACGAGTTATAGGGGAAACGGACGCCCCAGGGCAGTTCCGTGGGCTTGCCGTAACAGCAGCCGTTGAGAAAACAGCCGATCCGGCCAAAAACAAGCGCCAACATCAGGCCTATTACAAGGACATCCAGATAGCGTCGGATAGGCAGCTTATGATATCGCAGGTAGAACAGAATGACGATAATGGCTGTAAGTACGCCGCCCGCAAGCTCCAGGCCGCCCTGCCAGATTGCAAAAACCTCAAGAGGATTCGACCGGAACTTGTCAAAGTAGTGGACCACGAAGAACAGACGTGCCCCTATTACTCCGCCTACTAAAGCATAAAGCGCGGCGTTGGTAATAAGCTGCGGATTGGGAGTGAAGTCCCGGCTTAGGTGCCTGATCAGTGAAACGCAGAAAAGAAAGCCAATGACCATCATCAGGCCGTAGCTTTTTATTGTCAAGTGAACGAACGGAATTTCGAATAGCTCAGGATACATTAATTATTTTCGATTTTCGAATTTCGGTTGTCGATTTTTGTTATTCACTGCGTTTTCCGTCACGGGGGCGTTCGGTTTGGTGACCTGAAATATCGCCATCAAAACCACGCCGAAGATAACCAGATAAATACTCAGGTTCTGAGAAACCGTTCCGCCCTTGTAAGCTGCCCACCAGGCATACTCAAACGGATTGTCATCGCGCAGATATTCTATCAGGAACCGGGTAATACCGTAAAGTATGAATGTCAGGGCAAAGGTCTGGCCGGGCCGGCTTAGAAGCATCCATGTATTCCCGGAGCCGGTGGCTCTTTGGGATATTCGCCAGAAAAGGTAAAGCAAAAGACATAAAAAAGCGGCATTTGCGGATGAATACAATTGGGTTGGATGAATACTAAGGCATTGATATTTGCCTTCGGTGACCTCGAATTTCTGCTGTTCGGTTAATTCTTCAAATGATTTTGGGTACAATCTTCCGTCTGCACCGACGTAGCTTGAATATCCATCATGCGGTAATTTCAATCTGGGTTCAGGTCGGTTCCTTTCCATGTTCGCGTTAATCTGGCTAAAGTAGGCGAACGAGTCATACGGGAAACGAATGGCCCAGGGCAGTTCTGTCGGCTTGCCGAAGCCGCAACCGTTCAGAAAGCAGCCGAGCCTGCCGAATGATAAGCCCAGCATCAGGGCGATTGCGACAATATCGAGACACGGCCGAATTGGAAGCTTGTGATATCGCGAATAAAGAACTATGACAGGGATGGCGAAAATCACGCCCCCGTAAAATTCCAAACCGCCCTGCCAGACGGCAAACATTGAAGCCCAGGGCCTCTGCAACTGGTCGAAATGGTGAACCACATAAAATACACGTGCTCCCACTACACCGGCCACCAGGCAATACAAGGCAAGATTTGTAATTAATTGGGGATTGGATGAGATTTTACGGCCCAGCTTTCCCAAGAGGAAAAATCCAAGGAGAAAACCGATAACCATCATCAGGCCGAAGCTTCTTACGGTCAAGTGGATAAAAGGTATCTCGAAAAGTTCAGGATGCATAAATCATTTTCGATTATCGGATTTTCATTTCGGCAGCCGTAAACCAACTTGAGCGTGTTTCTCGGCAAAGCTATTTTATAATTTTGTTATTCTCGTCAAGAACAGCAATTTTCGGCTTGAATTCTTTTGCTTCTTCGGGCGTAAGAAAACCGAAGCTGAGAATGATAACGATGTCTTTTGGCTTAATCAACTGAGCTGCTGCGCCGAGAACTACGATCTGGCGGGAACCAGCTTCTGCCGGGACGACGTATGTCTCCAGCCTGTTGCCATTGTCCAAATCGGCGATCAGAACAGACTCATAAGGTAAAATCCCCGCCGCTTCCATTAGTGCCGAATCAATCGCTATGCTGCCGGGATAGTGCAGTTTAGTCTCGGTTACTCTTGCACGATGCAACTTGCTTTTTAATATCTTTACAAACATGATTTATATACAATCCCGAATTTAGTCGCCGGTAATCGGCACATAATAAACTGAGTGTTAAGTTACTAAATACGTATATTTATAACAGTTTTTTGAATTCGTCTACTGTTAGACCTGCCTGACGCACAATGGCCCTTAAAGTCCCTTTTGCAAGCTCTTTATGATCCGGCACGGTCAATCTGCGGTGCGGTGAATTCTCTTGCCTTAGGATAATATGGCTCCCTGTCTGATGGTCTTTATGATAACCCATTTTTCCTAATATTTTGCAGACTTGCTTTCCAGAGAGCACCGGTAGTTTGCTCAAATTTTCACCTCCACAATCTCTTCTTCAATTGATGGTGGAATTGGTTCATTGTGTTTCTTCAGGCTTTCAAGGTATCCTTTGATTGCATCCTGAATATTCTCAAGGGCTTCTTTCCGGCTTTTGCCCTGAGAAATGCAGCCGGGCAAGGAAGGGCATTCGGCAACAAAAATCCCGTCTTCATCCTGCTCAATAAGTATTCTGTACATCATAATTTATTACCTTTATTACTTTTCCCGTAGCTGAATTCTGGTGAGTAAGTTTTAGCTAAGCGTAAATTATACATTATCGTTTTCCTGCGTCCACCAGAATATTATCGATCAGCCTGGCCGGGCCGACTTTGACGGCTACTGCGGCGAGGACTTTGCCTTCGATTTTATCTATACTATCGAGCGTTTCGGCATCGACAATACTGATATATTCGATCTGTCCCGATGGAATCTGCTGCAATATTTTTTGCATTTCGGCGATGATTTGGCGCGTTTGTATCGTACCGGCGTCGATCATCCGGCGGCATGTTTGAAGTGATTTATAGATATTTGCCGCATCTTTTTTTTGCCGGGCGGTCAGGTATTGATTTCTGCTGCTGACGGCCAGGCCGTTCGGCTCGCGCACCGTGGGGCAGACGACAATCTCCAGTGGCATATTCAAATCTGCGACCATTCGCCTGATAACAATCGCCTGCTGGGCATCCTTCTGGCCGAAATAAGCGGCGTCGGGAGCGACGATATTGAACAGCTTGGCACAGACTGTCGTCACTCCGCGAAAGTGTCCCGGCCTGGACCGGCCGCATAACGGCTCGGTCAATTTCTCGACGGTTACCCATGTGACATTTTCCGTCGGATAGATATGCTGAGGCTCCGGAGCGAAAACTACGTTGACGCCGGCCTCTCGGCAAATCTTTAGGTCGGCTTCCAGAGGGCGGGGATATTTCTCAAAATCCTCGCCCGGCCCGAACTGTGTGGGATTGACAAAAATGCTGACAACGGCAAAGTCGCAGTCTTCAACCGCCGCTTCGATCAGCGAAATATGCCCTATGTGGAGCGCGCCCATAGTCGGCACCAGACCAATTCTTTTGCCATCTTTGTGAGCAGCTTTTATCAGGCTTCTTATCGAGATTATTGTTTTGGCAACTCTCATATTTATTAGCGTTTAGCGTACAGCGTAAAACGTTTAGTTTTAAGATAAGATACCAAAATTATGCGGAAAGAGCTATTATTTTAGCCTCCGATCCAAATTGAGCCGAATTTGGCAAGATTTTTTCGGATTTTACAAGAATCGAGCTTGAACAGAGAAGGACTTTTTGCGATAATAATGTAAGAAATGTACATTTTGTAAGATTCTAACAGTTTTATATTTCGGTTAAGGCTTGATGCCTTTGCCAGGACAAGTGGAGTTTCAAAATGACGAATTTAAGCATAACACAGGCAAGAGAGCACCTGTCAGATTTGGCAGATAAGGTCGCCTTCAAAGGCGAACGGCTCTGTGTAAAACGCAACGGAAAGCCCGTTTTTGCTATGGTCAGCATCGAGGATATGAAGCTTCTGGAAGCCATCGAAGAAAAAATCGACGTTGAGGAAGCAGAGAAAGCGTTGCGCAGAAATAAATTCACCTCCTGGATTCATGCGAAGAAAAAGCTGGGCCTATAAGCTATGACCTACAAAATCGTTATTGAAAACAAGGCCTTAGCTGAATTAGCAACCCTGCCCAAGAAGATACAAAGACAAATCGCTAACAAAATCGACCGTTTGTCAACAAAAGCACATCCTTCCGGCTGTAAAGTACTTAAGAAGGGCAAGTCTCTTCTTTACCGAATTCGCTCTTGTGATTATCGCATCGTTTATCAGATACGGGAAAAACAGGTTCTTATCCTGGTGGTTAGAATCGCCCATCGAAAAGATGTTTACAAGAGGCTGTGATGAGGCTGCTTATTAGTTTGTAATGTAAGTCTTCATGACGGAGAAGTGATATAACATTTGATCTGGCTGACCAGATTCTCGATACAGGCTTCATTAGCATAATCCAGCTTTGATGTTTGCATGCGAATGACCGGCGAAAGTTTCCAATCATAAAAAAGCCGCTCGTAACCGGAATCGAGATCCCGGAGAAACTCTAATTCAATCTGCTGTTCATAGGGACGGTTCCGGCTGTGGATCCGCTCCAGGCAATTTTGTGCCGAATCGCGCATATAGATAACCAGCACCGGAGCGGTAACTTGCGCAGCGAACGGAGGGTGGATTTCTTGATATAGAGCAAGCTGCTGAGCATCGAGCAGACGCCTGGCGTAAATCAGTTCTTTGCCAAAAACATAATCGTTAATACAAATTCGTCCGGATTCCAGCTTGTCGGCTTTCAACTGTTTGGCTCTGCTGGTTAGGAAGTACAATTCCGAATCCAGTGCCAGCTTTTTTTCACCTGCATAGACATCCGGCAGAAAGGGATTCTCATCATAAGGTTCGAGGATTACTTCACAACCAAACCGGTCCGCAAGTTTTTTCGCCAGTGTGGTTTTTCCAACGCCGATTATGCCGGCAATGCTGATAAGTTGTGGCTTATCGGGATCGAGAGCAAAATCGCAACCGTTCAATCGAGCGTTCAATTCGTTGAGCGAAACTTTCATTACAGGATGAAGCAACTCGCCGTTAAGCTGGCAGAGTCCTTCGAGCACGAACGAACGCAGGTGCATCTGCGGATGCGGAATGGTCAAATCGGGGCTCTCCAGAATTTCATTGCCGAACAGCAAAAGATCCAGGTCGATCGTCCTCGGCCACCATTGTCCCCGCCTTGCCCTGCCGAGCTCGCTCTCGATGTTGCTCAACGTCTTATGCAATTCATGCGCACTTAGCGTCGTCTTAAGCTCAGCGACCGCGTTGAGGAACCTGGGCTGATCGGTTGACGCCAGCGCAACCGTCTCAATAATGTCACTGACGCTGCAAAATTCAACCTGTTCGGCTTCGGTGATCATTTTGAGTGCTTTGTCGATGTAGCTCTCTCGGTCGCCTAAATTGCTGCCGAGTCCGATATATACAGTCATTTTCTCAATCATGAAATTATAGACCGATTTTAAGTCCGAATTTTATTAATACACGACATCTCGGTGCCGTCAGGGCACTGATACTGTGAGATTACAATACCGAGTCCAAATCTTCAAGCGATTTCGGCTTGTTATGGAAAATTCGTCGTTGCCGGCGGATTCCACGGCCCGTATGTGTTTTTAACCCATTGAAGCCACCATAATATGCCGGCATCGGATTGAGGCTCTTTGACATTATCGTTTATATCAGGATTTTTGGCTTGCCCCCCGGGAGTCATGAAAGGCCCGCCAATTCCCTCATGCGGAGCGCATTGTATCCAGGTAGAAGCCAGCATATAGCCGGTTGTCCCTGAGTTAGACGGCACCTGCAATTCGTTTAAGGGCTTCTTCGACATTGGCCGGTGTGCCGAATGCCGTCAGTCTGACATAGCCCTCTCCTGCCGAGCCGAAGCCCGCGCCGGGAGTAGTCACCACATGTGCCTTGTTCAATAGTGTATCGAAGAATTCCCATGAGCCCACACCCTCGGGGGTTTTGAGCCAGATATATGGCGCATTGACGCCGCCGTAAACGGTGTAGCCGATTTTGCCGAGTGTCTCGCGGATGAGCTTTGCATTGCTCATATAAATATCTATGGTCTCTTTGACCTGTTTCTTGCCGTCTTCGGTATAAATCGCCGCGGCCCCGGCCTGGGTGACATAGGAGACGCCGTTGAACTTCGTGCAGTGCCGGCGTTTCCAAATCGGGCCGACTTCGACCACTCTGCCGTCTTTCGTATATGCTTTCAACTGCTTCGGTACGACGGTAAACGCACACCGGACGCCTGTAAAACCGGCCGTTTTCGAAAAGCTGCGAAACTCGATAGCGACATCTTTTGCCCCATCGACCTCGAAGATCGAGTGCGGGATATCCGGCTCGGAGATAAACGCCTCATAAGCGGCGTCGTAAAGAATGATAGCCTTATTCCGTCGGGCGTAATCGACCCATTTAACAAGCTGCTGTTTCGTAGCTACGCCACCGGTCGGGTTGTTCGGGAAGCACAGATAAATTAAATCCACTTTCTCGGCGGGCGGTTCCGGCACAAAATTGTTTTCTTCGATGCAGGGCATATACACAATCCCTTCGTACCGGCCCTTCTGGGCCGCGGCGCCGGTCCTGCCTGCCATTACGTTCGTATCTACATACACCGGGTAGACCGGGTCGGAGACGGCTATAACGTTATCAAGCCCGAAGATTTCCTGCATGTTGCCGGTATCGCACTTGGCCCCATCGCTGACGATTATTTCGTCGATGTCGATTTCGATGCCGCGGGCCTTGTAGTCGTTGTTGCGGATTGCTTCTCTTAAAAATTCATAACCGACGCCGCCGTCATCGTAGCCATGGAAACTTTCGGCCCGGGCCATCTCGTCGACTGCTTTTTTCATTGCGGCCGTTACTGCCGGCGCCAGGGGCTGCGTCACATCGCCGATCCCCATACTGATTACTTTCGCATCCGGGTGAGCGGCCTGAAACGCCCTTCTTCTCCGCCCGATCTCCGGAAATAAATACCCCGCATGCAGCTTCAAATAATTCTCATTAATCCACGTCATCCTGAAACCTCGATATTCAATACGAAACAGAAATGGTGTGCGGTGCACACCCTACCGACTCACCTCTTACTCATCATAAGAAGTGCAATATTCTATTTGCTTATACCTGCCGCGTCAAATCCTTTACCGAAAAACAGAACGCTACCAAAATCGCGTCGATTGTCTTGTTTGATTGACAAACGCGGTAGGGTGTGCACCGCACACCAATCAGAAGAGAATGCACCGCACACGATTAAATTGTCTATTCGCCCAAATTGCCCATTTCTCGCAGGTATTCCGGAACAATTGGTTTTCTGCATTCGCAATCACAAAGCCAATTCTGCTCGTAGAATCCTCGCTTGACCCATCGGGCAAAGCTCGAATACGGCCATTCATGTGGACAGCGAACCAGACCATGCTTAACCGGATTGTAGTGAATATAATTGACATGCTGCATCAGGTCAACTTCGCCGCGATAGCCGTCAAATCGAACGGATGTTGTGCTTTCTCTTGAGCAATCGCCTCCCGCAGGTATTCAATAGCAGTGGATTCTGAAAACAGGTGCCGCCTGCGATGTGTCACCAACGTAAAGAAAAACATCCCTCCTGCTTGATATGTTCGTTTATAATTGGGCATAAGATGACCAGCGTAATCGTAACAGCACCTCCCCCTATCAAGGCTAAATGGTGTGCCGTGCACGCCCTACCTATTCGGACAACCTACGCATCAATCAGCATTATACAATCGTTCATACCCGGCGGTCAAAAAATATGAAAAAAATAGGTTGGCCCATGGGATGGCTTTTGAACTACAAATAAGCCAAAAGAATTTAGTCCCTAAAATCCGGCACAGTTCCCTGGAGAGTGCGTAGGCAAAATTGACAAGGCTGAGTCTATTAGCGACTGGTCAGTTGCTTTGGGTTTTACCGGGGACAACTGCGAGCCACTTTTGGCCGTCGGAAGAGCCGGCATATGAGACGAGGTTCCGGCCATTGGCGGAATAGTGCCATATATTTTTCTTGCCGGTAATCCAGGCCGAGCCATCCGACTGATCCAGTTCGATTGAATAGCCGCCTTCGCTGATTTCGAAAATTAAATTACCCTCTGAATCATATTTACGGGTGAAAGTCTCTATTTTTGTTACTACCAGGTTGTTCAATTCATCGAGAGTCTCCGGCCATTCGTCACCAATTATCGAAAAGTCCCGCTCTTTTGTCATCCCGGTCGTCCACACGCTGCAGTCAGATCTGTCTATGCGTACACGTATTGGTGAAAAATCCAAGTCGATGTTCTTCAGGATGCCGCCGTATAGTGATCTTTTTACTAACCGGTTCTTGCTTCCATATTTTTGACGATGGTTTTGTTCAGCAATCCAGATTAAGCCGTCCGGGCTGACATCAACTGAAAACGCGCCTGTCTTATTGGCATCGAGTGTTAGCTTTGTTTTGAACTGCAACTCAAGGTCCAAATTGCACTTCTTGACATCAAAACCGACAATCCACAGGCAATCATGGTTGGTATCGACGGCAATATCAAATCCGCCGAGTCTGGAGTGCTTAACGATGGTGCCTTTATTGTCAATTGCGAAGACATTGTTTCTGTTCACAGCATATATCAAGCCGTTTGCGAATACGGCAGACTCGAAATCCATCCACAAGGTCCAAAGTTCTCTACGTTTTGTAGTTTCATACATAGTCAGCTTGCCAGGCACAATTTGGCACACTACATAGAAACGACCATCCTCTGATACCGAAATGTTCCTGGGTCCGTTAAAAAAAGTACTGTGAATACTAAGACCATCGAACTTTCTGACGAGTTCACACTTAGAATTGAGCAGAGAAGCTGTATCTCCATAAGGAGCCGTTGACAGTTTATTGTCGCTATCACAGTCCTCAAGCACGAGAACCATCGCTCTAACCTCATTCGGCGATTTTTCTGAGGCAAGAGTCAGTCGAGGGCCCAACATCAAGACCGAAGCCAACATTATCAAGTGGATGAGGGTATGTATTGCCGTATTCGAATGTTTACGCGAGATATACATCGTATGATCCTCCAAGGAATATACAGTATTTAGACATTTTCCCTACGCCGTACCGAATCCAAAGATCATAGCCTCCTCGTATATCAAACCATAGTTTACACAAATTAGCGAACCTATACAAGATAAAAATAAAAAAAATAGTCAATATGGGCCAAATAAGAGAGATTTGCCTTATAAAAGGCGTTATGGGATTGTTTTTCGATCAAGTTTCCTTTGTCGAGATTAGGCTGCATTGTGCTACCGAAAATGATTGCTTGAAGGTGGTCCGACGAGGCATATCTTTATTCCCTTTTTTTCGAGAGTAGCTTTCGTTTCGGCCGAAACGGTAGTGGGAGCAACAATGACAATCTCGATGTTGCTGCGGCTGGAAATACGAAGACGTTTAGTGGCTTTGAGTAGCGGCTGATCGATGCCGCAGATGATTAACGCAATTGCCCATGGCCAGCCTTTCCTGTCCAATACATATCTGATCACCCCCACTAAGATATATAGTATCGGTTGCATGTCAGATTAGGATTCGGCTCAACATCCGACAGCCGTGCAGTGCAGGGCCGTTACCGGCAGAGTTTCTGTGCAATCTCGGCTACGTGCTTGCCCTGGAAGCGGGCGATGGCCAGCTCGTTTTCGGTCGGCCGGCGAGAGCCGTCGGCGCCGGCGAGGGTCGTCGCCCCGTAGGGCGTGCCGCCGGTTATCTCTTCCATATTGAGCAGCCGCTGCTCGGCATAGGGCACGCCGACGATAATCATGCCGTGATGCAATAATGTCGAATGGAAGCTGGTAATCGTCGTCTCCTGGCCTCCATGTTGCGTGCCAGTACTGGCGAAAACGCTGCCGATCTTGCCGACCAGGGCGCCGGTGAACCACAATTGACCGGTCTGGTCGAGGAAATTCCGCATTTGGGAGGCCATATTGCCGAACCGCGTCGGAGTTCCGAATATGATCGCATCGGCCTCGGCCAACTGGGCAGGCTCGGCGATGGGGACGTCAGCAAACGCCTCATGGGCGTCCTTGGCGCCGCTTTTCTCCAGCGCTTCATCCGACATAAGCTCCGGGACCTGATAGAGGGAAACTTGCGTATCCGGAACTTCCCGGGCTCCTTCGGCGACGGCTTCGGCCAATTGATACACGTGTCCGTACATGCTGTAGAAAACGATTTGTATTTTAGCCATGACTAATCTCCTTATCCGTTTTATTCTTTTCGTTTATAAATATAAATCAAATGTACATACGTTTGTAGAACTTTCACAGTTCAAAATTTGTGAATAATACCAATTGTAATTAAGATTTGCGCCTTTGTCATTTCGACCGGAGTGCCTCGTCTCCGCTCGGCATGAAGGTTGTCTTCGCCCTGAGCGGAGCCGAAGGGCTCGACTCCGCTTTGCTGCGCTTGAAATGACTCAAACGAGCGCATTTATTATGTACAATTGGTATAATTACCGCCCTTCCGTCATGTTCAAACCGACCGAGAAGAGACTTGCATGAAATACTGGTAGTAGAAATGTGAACTCTAATTAATCATTGCTGCAACAGAATCTGAACAGGTCTGTCCTGAACAAGGTCGAAGGAGCGGGGACAATAGTCAATAGTAAATTGTAAATAGTCAATCGGAGAGTTCCCACCATAGTCTGGGATAATCCTGGCCTTCGGTAATCCACCAGATATCGTCGTCGCCGTTTTCCGTCTCGTCGAAGAAATCCCAGCCTGCGTCGAGAAATGTGCCGGCCGTTTGCATCTCGGCAGTGGTCTTACCCGTCCCGCGAAAACTCGTCGTTTGTCCGCTGCCTTCGATGTCCCAGAAAGATCCGAGGACATCATCGAGAGAGTGACCGGTCCCCACGAGACCGCCGACGTTTTCAATGCCCGTGACATTTCCGACCGAGTAACAATTCGTGATGGTGATAGGGCCGCCAAAAAATCCCACAAGGCCGCCGACAGACCACTCGCCGGATACGCTGCCGGTTGAATAACAATTTGTGAGGTTGCCACGACTGCGGCCCACGAGACCTCCGATTTCGTGGACGCCGGTAACGTTACCTGTTGAATATGAACTCTCGATTGTTTCGATATTGTAACCTGCCAAACCGCCGGCCGTGGAATCGCACGTCACATCTCCCATCGCATAACAATTTTCAATCGTACCTTCATTGTGTCCCACTAAGCCTCCGGCAAAGTTTTCTCCTGTGATATTACTGATTGTGTGGCAATTGGTGATTGTGCCCCGGGAGTTATACCCCGTCAGGCCGCCAATTTCACGTTTCCCGGAAACTTCGGCAGTCGAATAACAACGGTCGATTATGCCTTGGTCGACATACGAGACAAGTCCGCCAACCCATAAATCTCCTGAAACGCTGCCGCCACGAACATAGCAAAAACTGAGAAGAGCTCCTCGTGACAGATAGTTAACGAGCGAGCCGGCGGTATTTCCATATACCGCACCAGCATTAGGATCATTCCAATCGACGACAAAATCCAGTTCATTCGATTCGACGTCAATGACCGGATCAATCAATCCCAAATCCGTGATTAGGGCCTGCTCACCTTCAACGGAATTGAATATTGCTACGTCATTGACATCTGTGGAAATGTATCGGAAGTTGGAAATTGTGTGCCCGCTTCCGTTAAAAACACCCTTGAACGACGAGGGGTATCTTCCAATAATGTTGAAATCTCTCTCGCCCAGGCTGCCAAGGTCAATATCGGCCATTTGCTTAAAGTGCCTGCCGAAGTCTTCTTCGTGAAGACCGATGGTGTTCATGTGCTCGTCGGTGTAGATCAGATAGGGATTGTCGGGCTCTCCTGTGCCGCCGCCGTATTTGGCGTGAAGGCCGGAGGGCGACTTGCCGGCTTTGTCTGTTCCGCCGTAAGCGCCCATGTTAATAATGCCGCCGTTGGGATATGGCTCGAAGGCGACGGGACTGCCCGGATCGCCTGTGTCGATACATGGACTTGTGGAA
>JBARRE010000790.1:0-4814 GCA_049644065.1 Sedimentisphaerales bacterium
TCCTGATACAATTCATCATAGGACGCCTGATGATCGGCGCCAGCTCCGCTATGACAAATTACACAAGACTCAGGTTGGACATCGGCACATGGCTCTTGAGCGAACACACTCGAATTACCTACCAACAGGACGACAAGGGCTAACACTACACCCATGAAGTTTGTTCGTGTTTGCATCGTATTCTCCTTTAAATTGTTTTTCTTTACTGCAGATTTGTGCACAAATCTCAGTGTGTGTTGGCTGTTACATGAGAATTATCAACATGCTAAGCCGAAACTTGTCAGCATTATCTCGGGGAGCACCACCTCCTTTCCAATCTAATTTGGATGCCACGTTCAGCACAAAAGCTATAAACAAGCCTAATCGGCGAAGAAGCTCAGCGAAAAAAACTGGCAGTCGTCGCCATTTCCCTTGTACCTTACCTTTCTGTAATTATCAGGGCCTATGGCCTTGAACGGAATTTATAATGACGATAAAGCACTTGAACGTAAATACTGCAAATGATATGCCAACAAAAAATACTTTATACCAGGCAGGCATAACACGATGTAAGGCGTTGTACTTCCTGAAAGTACATCGTGGAACTCACCCTGTCTTCCTGCAAAAAGGGTAGAATAAACTTGCGGTAATCCGCTAATGTGTCGGGTTTCCGCTACTACGATTAAGAGGTTCTAAGGCACTCTAATAAAACTGTCGCGTTGACCCAAGGCCAACCGAAGCAGGTCTCCTGGGAATCGATGGAGGCCGACACCAGCAGGGTTTTACTATAGTGCCTGAGCCTAAAGGCTGTGTTTTTTCAGCTTGTCTCTGAAGGTGGATAGCCTCATACCCAGGGCCCTGGCAGCAGCGCTTTTGTTACCATTGGCCTCTTTTAATGCCTGGTGCAGAAGCTCCTGTTCAGTTTGATTGACTGCGGTGTTAAATCGACCGCTGGCTGCAAGGCCTTCATGAGTCGCCTCCATCTCAGGCATCAGCAGATCCGATGTAATACGGCCATTTCCAAGTAGAAAGGCCCTTTCAAGAGTGTGTGCCAGTTCACGCACGTTCCCCGGCCATGTATGACAAAGGAGACATTGAACCGCATCCTTATGAAGGCTGTAGGGTTGACCATGTGCGATGCGCTTCAACAGATGATCCACCAGGAGGGGTAAATCAACAAGGTGAGCATGAAGAGGTGGAAGATTGATTCGCAAGACATTGAGTCGATAGTACAAATCACTTCGAAATGTTTGATTCTGCACCTCAATCAGAAGCCGTTTCTTGGTGGCTGCAATGATCCTGACGTTTACATGGATCGGCAAAGCAGCACCCACCCGCTCAATGACCTTTTCTTCAATGACTCTCAGCAGTTTAATCTGATGCTCCAAAGGGATGTCATCCACGTCATCCAGATAGATGGTCCCGCCTTGTGCCAAATCGAATTTGCCGTCTCTTTTCTGATCTGCGCCGGTAAAGGATCCCTTGGCGTGGCCAAACAAGGCGCTTTCTATGAGGTGATCGGGAAAGGTGGCACAGTCGACTTTAACAAAGGCTGCCGAGCGTCTGTCTGAGAGATCATGAATAGTCTTGGCCACTAAATCCTTGCCAGTCCCGGTCTCGCCGGTTAGAAGAACGGTGGCATCATTTCTCGCGTAAAGCTGAACCAGCCGTCTGACCTCGCACATGGTAGGGGAATTACCGATAATGGCCTGTTCAAGCCTGGAAAGGTCATTGGCTTCCTCCTTTTTTAAAACTTCCGGTGGTCTCTGCTTTTTCTCTCTGATTCTCTCCAGCAGTGGGAGCAGCTCTTCATTGCGAAAAGGTTTGGTAATGAAATTATACGCACCAAGCTTCATGGCTTCAACAGCCAGAGGAATGCTGCCGTAGGCCGTCATCATAATCACTTCTGTCTGGGCATCTTCATCGCATTTGATGTGTTTTAGGAGTTCCATGCCATCGATGTTGGACATGCGAAGATCTGTGACCACCACATCAAACGAGCCCCTGGCCAATAGATCGAGCGCCTCCTGACCATTTGCGGCAGAGACCGTTTCAAAACCAGTATTTGCCAAATCATCGGCCAGTGAAATGCGTTTGATTTCCTCATCATCAACAACCAATACTCTCATTTAATCTCCTCTTTATCACGAAAGTCATGCCCTGTAGCATTGAGAATGAGCCGAAATGTGGTTCCCTGTTTCAGCACACTGCTGACTTCAATTTGGCCATCCATCTCCGAGATTAACATTCGACACAGAGCCAATCCCAGGCCAGTCCCTCCGGCTTCCTTTCTGGTCGTGAAAAACGGTTCAAATATCTTGTCTATGTTACTCTCCGGAATACCACAGCCGGTATCAGCCACTTCAATTGCCACTCGTTTGAACTGGCTAAAGGTGTCCGCCTCCATTACAAAGCTACGTAAACACAACTCGCCTCCATCCGGCATGGCCACCAGTGCATTGGTGCAGAGATTGAATATGACTTCCTGCAGTATATGCAGGTCTCCCCGTACCTGTGGCACTTTGCCCAATTCGGTGACTAACTGTATTTTCTGTGAAATACTCTGGTCCAGGAGTTGAACTACGGCCTCAATGGCCTCATTTGCATCTGTATCTTGCAGCGTGAGCCCGTGAGGCCCGGCAAAGGCCTGAACACTCTTTGTGGTTCGTTCGATTCTCTCCAGTGCCTCGGCCATGAGTTGAACATATTGAGTCAGATGGGCATCATCCTTCACACTGCGACCAATAGTTCGCAGACAGTTTTCAATGCCATCGAGAGGATTGGAAATCTGATGTGCAATACCGGCTACCAACTGACTGATGCCAAGCATTTTTTCCTTTTGTCGGATAATCCCCTGGACCCGAGACAAATAATTGTGCACAGAGGAGGTGAAATAGACCGTGATCCACAGTGTGGTCGTCAGTGCAATGAAGAATCCGGCCAGATAGATCCCATGGGGCCCATTTCCGAGCACAGCAGTGTGATAGGATCCAGGGTCCAAACTGAAAGCCGATCTCGGCGCCCACCCCAGATATCCCAGCATCATCACCACGCCTGCAAGACACGAGGCCAGCAAAGCCAGCATGTAGGGTGCCCATCCAATCAGGAGCAACGCCGCAGTGCCCATGTGGAATACATAATAGAAAAAAAACGGATTGTATGGCACGCCTGAGAAATACAACAGCAGGGACAGACTGATCTGATCCAGGATCATCTGTGCCACGATATGCTTATTCAGATTTAGGCGGCCGCACGCTCTGTACCGTTCGTAAAGTGCAAAAAAAGCATTGTACAACAAGATAATCCCGGCAAAGACATAAAGTGGCCCCGGATGTGTAACAACATCAAGTACGGAAGATGACATCCAGACGACCCCTATAACACAAAAGCAGAACATCCACCTGAGGTTAATAAGCCAACGTACCCTATTCGACAAAATGGAAAGCGCCAAGTCCACTAAAACACCTCCACGTATCTATAATTTTTTTCAAGCAGAGCCTAAAACTCCTCTGTACAGCGGGCTTGATCCCCTGATGCAGTGCTGTGATTTTCACCGCATCCATGACCTTTGCTATGTCGACATCCTGTGGGCACCTGGTAGTACACGTCTCACAGGATGCGCACAGCCACATGGTTTTGCTGTTTAGGACGAGATCGTCCATGCCGAGACGCATGCCATGTATCAGTTGGTCAGGCGTATGGTCCATCGCGTATGATACCGGGCAACCGGCGGCACACTTCCTGTATTGGTAACACAGGTTTACATTCTGGCCGCTTTCGCTGCGAACTGCTTCGGCCAGTGACGCGTGTGATGAACTCATAGGATTAGCTTCCATCGTCCATTGATCTTTCTATACTTCTGCTGCAATTAGCGGGGCCTACAAACCATTTGCCTCAGTTATTGAGGTCGAAAGTCCAAATCAGGGACTCTATAAGAGCCCTGATACAACCAGTTATTCTAAAACTCAACTTCTTGGCATATAGTATAGTAATCCGAAGACTTTTCAACTTCCATCTCTTTATCTCCGAAATCAGCCGTATTTAGAACTATAGCACAATACAAATACTGCTGCTTATCTCTGAGTGCAATCGGTGTTCCTGATATTGAGAAATGAGCTCTCTCAAGAGACTGTGCGAGCGTAACTCCTTTTTTAACAATGCCATAGGGTATTGGAATAAATAGAAATTTTTCGGACACAGGTGTGCCAACACACAAACCTTTCTCGTATGCGAGAAATAGCTGATTAGGAATTCTCAATAACGAGAATTTTGTCGCTAAGATTCAGCAACGCATATGCTTCACGTTGAAAGTGTCTTATGTTAAACCAAGCTCAGGATTTTCTGCAGGACGGCTGGGGAGACCCTATTCCGCAGAGGCAAAGATACAACTACAATTTAGGATGCTTTAATTACCGAAATACAGAGCTTCCTTAATTCTTTGATTTTTGCCTCAGCCTCTTTATCAGTCATGGCGGGCTTTTTTCATAGATTGCAGCAGCCCATGCGCCGCAACACATTCCTCTCTTATTACCCATAAAATGGCTACAACTGGCGGGTTGTCAGCCTTCTGACTACCCGCGATTTTGGCCCAAAAACGCTGATTTTTTGGCAATGTATTCAATGTCCGGGTGAAAGAAATGGCATATCTCCTGTAACCTTTTGTAGAATAAGCGTTTATATTCTGTTCAGTCTGAAAACTGTTGTGCATGTCTCCATTTTGCTACCGTTTTGCTTAGTTCTAAGCCCTTTTTTTCGCTTGATTCGCACCCTCTAAACTACGATAGATTGGATATTATGAGAAAGGTTTGGATATATAAAAGAAACAATATCAAGGG
>JBARRE010000791.1:0-11767 GCA_049644065.1 Sedimentisphaerales bacterium
GCCTTCCACAAGCTCGCGTACTGTAGCGGGGACCTCCCTGGGGTCGCTGACCGTGATGACCAATTCTGTATCCGACGCGCTTAGCACCTTCGTGGGTGAAAGTATTTTTTCGGCGATACGGCGGCCATTTGATACAAGCTCGACTTGAAGGTGCCCAGTCTGGCCGGATGCGATTTTGTCGCCGAAACTGACGATTTGCCCGCGGTACAGGAAGATGTAATTCGATGTCAACTTCTCGAGTTCTCCCAAACGATGGGAGCTTATCAAAATTGTTATGCCCGACTCGCATAACTGTTTCAGCAATTTACGTAATTCGATAACGCCCACCGGATCGAGTCCGTTGCTTGGTTCATCCAACAGCAGCACATCGGGATTATTCATCAACGCTATGGCTAAAGCCAGCCGTTGTTTCATGCCCTGGGAGAAGCCTGAACACGGCCTGTTGACAAATTCCTGCAATTTCAGTTCGTGAATCAATCTGTCAACCTCGGCGGAAATCTCGGATCGAGACAGACCCATAAGTCCTCCATGATATTGCAAAACGGCTCGTGCGGAGTAACGATTCTGAAACGCAGAGAACTCCGGCATGTAGCCTAATCTTCGCCGTGCTTCGATCGATCTGGCCGGATGTGTACAAATGGAAATACGTCCCTGGTTTGGGAGAATGAGCCCCGCGATGAGATTCAGCAATGTTGTCTTGCCCGCACCATTCGGACCGATCAGGCCGACAATCTGGCCCTCGGAAACTGACAGTGAAACATCCCTCAAAGCACAAACCGCTTTTGAGCGGTCGGTCCACAAGCTTTTGTAAAGCTTTGTTAGTTGTTTGCATTCTATTACTGTCTGTTTGTTGCCGTTACGGATCATTTTACTGTTTGCTTCTAAAGACAATGTCTATTTTTCCTTTGCAGGCAAGTTGAACTTATCAACCGCGTTATTGAACCACTCCAACAGGATTTGTCTGTCGATTTGCATATGAAAGGCCTCAACCGCGATTCGCTCAAGCTCATCCGACAGGAGCCTTTTTCGAACGGTTCTGCTCAGATTGCTGTCAAGATTCGCGATAAAAGCTCCGGAGCCCGGCCTGGTGACGATGATGCCTTCGCCTTCGAGCTGGCGATAGGCCTTGGCGATGGTATTGGGATTGATGGCGAGCTGCCTGGCCAATTGTCTGACAGTCGGTAGCTTTTCATCTTTGATGAGCCTGCCCAGGGCAATGTCACGCTTGATCTGGTCTATAATTTGCCGATAAACGGGCCTGTTAGAAGCGTTGTCGATACGAATCTGCATTATGCAATCTCACTATTTGTACTATATCAACTATTACAATTATAGCGTGCATTTATCTCCTGTCAAGTGTTGTCGAAGAAAAAAATAAAAAAGCTTAATACTGGAGCGGCAAAGCCGGTAACTTTTGTGGTATTTGAAACATAAAACCTTTTTATTAAATGTATTACGGGATATAAATCCGTTTTCCCGATTGTTATTCGGACTAAAAAAACATCATTTTTTCCGGTATTCCATCACTTTTGGGTAATTTGAAAGTGCTAAAATATCGATACTGATATATCAGGCTTTAGGTGCATTGGCAATAGGGGCGGTTCGCAAATCCCCTTACATAATTATTTGAAAGGTAGACTTTGATGCCTTGGTATGCTTTCAGTGGACTATATCTGGTTATATGGTCGGCATTACTGATTCATTGTTTATTCCGGCGAGAGTTCTATCCGATATTCGGCCGACGATGGGGCACAAAAGGTCTATGGTTATTGACGTTCGTTTTTCTCAATCCACTGCTTACTCTTATATATTTCATTTTTGGTTTTTTGTTATGTCCTCCGAAAGCTAAGGCTGACGAGCGAGGCGGCAGTTCGCAAACTGTCCCTATAGGCTTAGGCTCTGCGGTTGCGATTGCATTAATTGGTGTTGTATTAGTGTTTTTCGAGTGGCCTTTGAGTCGATCAAAGCGTTCAGAGTCCATCGTTCTGCGTTCTGCGACTCAGAACGAGGCACGCAGTACGCAGCACGATGTCAAATTCCAGGCACATATTGGAACGATAAATGCCAGGAATAATATACAGACTTTGAGTTCCACCTCGGCCGGAAGCGGCGCCAGAGTAAGTATGCGAAATATTCTGATTATTTGTCAAAGTCCTCACGATCTGCTCGACCGTACGATGCGCGAGTTTCAGAAGTCTCTGGTCCAATTGCCGTATGTGGACGAAGTTGCTTATTACCCGTTCGGGACCTGGCCCAAGCCGGGCGGGCTTTTGCCGGATGTTTTTATTACTATAAATATGCCCCAGGTCAACGAGAAATCTTTCCTTCGCAGTCGTAATTTCAAAGCGATAATAAAATGGACGGCGGGCAGTTCTATTTTCGCAGGGACATCTCATTCGGATCAGACTTACACGCTTCCAGTGGTTAGGTTCGATATCGAAAGCCTGCTCGAGCACGAGAGTAAAATGTTTGGGATTGAAAGTTCACAAGCCAAATACAAGCTTGCAGCAAATGGCATTTGCAGCGAGATGATCAAATCAATCAGCAAACAGTTTGGGAATTTACTGGATAAGTATGGCCGGATGCCTGAATCGCCTGAGATGCTCCATGGAGTCTACCATGAGCCGCCGGAGCTTTCCTTTCTAAAAGCTGATAAGGTACAACAGTTGATTTCAGGCAGTGGATTATTGAAGAACAATCACACAGTGTGGCGGTTCGCAGACGAGCGCCAAATCGATAAGGCACTGATGGCTTATCGGGATGAATTGAAAACCCTGGGATGGGGACAAGAGGACCTCGGCAAAGAATATCTTCGGATACAAAAGGGAAATGAGCATATTTATATTTTCCGCCAGAGCCGGCGTGACTCCAAAGCGGGGAAAATCTTTTGGAGCGAACCTGAAAAGATAGCGTCCGAAGTCTCATTAATTGCTGATTACGAATCTGACTTTACCGATGATCAAATGCAAAAGGCGATGGATGCGCTATTAGACAGCGATGTGGAAATGAAAACGCTCCTTATTTTTGAAAAATATTTCCGCACGCCGGAGCAGCTTGAACATTTGCGGTCTATCATTGATGAGAGTCCCGTCAATACGCTGGATGGCTGTCTTATGCTTGCCCGATATTGGGCGGATCGTGGTGAAACGGACAAGGGGCGAGAGTCGCTCCTGCGTGCCCGGGCCATGCAGCGTACGGAAAAAGACCACAATGTCAGGGCGGATGAGATTAAGAGCCTGGCCGGGAAACTCGGAGATGTGAGTCTGGCCGAAGTCCCTGTCGCCGAGGAGATTTTTCGCCAGATGGGTTTTATAAATCCTGAGCAGCTCAACGAACCTGTTGAGATTGAAAGACCCATTAATGAGCCTGTTCTATTTTACCGTCGTCTCGGCGATGGAGAATTGCAGACTTTTGCGTTGCGGATTATCCGTTCGCAGGAATCTTCATACTTAGCGCCCTATCATTTACTGACCGTTGAAAGTAGGAAAGGAAGCTCAAGTTCGAGTGAAAACGGCGGAAAAGTCAAGCCGGGCGGCATTTGGGTAGTAGACACCTCTATAAATGCTTTAACCGATGAAAGTAAGTCGATACAATTACAAGTCAAAAGCCTTGGTAATGAACATTTCCTGTTCGCCATTACTCCGTAGCCAAACTGAATAACCGAGCCAGGCAAAAAATATTCGGTACCGAGAAAGCCTATGTGTTCTCAGTAACAATTGGCGGGAGGACACGCTTAAGAACTTTTATTATTCTTGCCCGGTACCGGATGTAACCGTACCCTTGGTAAAGTCAAACATTTTGGGGCCACAAGTTTTGCATTCCTCATCGTTTGCTTGGGCTGCCAGAGATGCAGGAATCGTTTTCGAATAGAACACGTTACATGGAATTTCAAGTTGCTGGCCTTCTTTTGTTTTGACAAAAAACTTCTCTGTGAAGATCCTTTTTTTGTTTTTGCTGGCCGGCGGTGTTATCTCCAGTTCGAGTTCATAACCGTTGCGGACGATTGCATTACTCAAAACCTTTACAGAACCTTTACTCGACCATACTGATTCAAGCTCGAAATCCTCATCGTAGTTGTTAAGTATCCGCAGCTTCTTTACTATCGGTTGTTGTGTTGCCATTCCGCGAACGATAATGGACCTTGGAGCAATCTTGAATTTTGGCAGGGTATTAATGCCGACGGAGATCGTTTTGCATTCCGGATGGGTTAAGCCAATCTCGATACGGCCATTCAAAGTCTTCTCCAGCGTCTCCATATCAACCTTCGGCTGAAGAACAAATTTCGTAGCTTTCTCCGAAGGATTATAGTCGGCGGTTATACAATTGGCGGTTGACTTGAAAGACTTTATTGAAAAAGGCTGGTTGTCAATACTGGTAAGTGTGATCTGCGGGCAATTAGCGTTTTCCTGTTTAAGCAAAAGGTTCAATGTTTTTGGTTCATGATCGACTTGTATTTTAATGTCTGCTTTGATGGCCAGTGTGACCTCAGGCTTTGCCCTGTCGTTGCTATGTATGACCAGTTGTTTTGTTGTCTGGCCACGTAGTTGCTCGGAAAAATAATTTACCTTCAATATTCCGCTTTCTCCCGGTGCGTATTCCTTTTTGGCAAGCGAAAAAGGTGTACATCCACAGGTTTTAGTAATCTCCCCTATTTTTAGGGTGCCATTTCCGGCGTTCGTAAATCTAAACTCACAGAGATTATTCGTCCCGGGGCCGACATTACCGAAATCGTGCACTACTTGTTCGAATTCAATTTTTGGTGCTTTTCTTTGGAAACGAGTACGTGTAGTGGTTGTCGGCCTGCTCGGCTGTTGTATTTGCTGGAACTGCTGGAACCAGTCTGAGCTAAGCCCTTGTCGCGGCGCCATAGTTTCCTCTTCGCAGCCGGCCTGAAGGAGTAAACAGCAAGTCATGATGAGAATAGTTAAGATTAACCGGTTTGGTTTCATATTCATATTTCCAAAATCATTTAGCGATGGTCTCTTCCAGCCAATCCGAAAAGAGACCTGGATTGACATAAAAAGCACATTAAATCGACGATATTAAGATGACCTCCTCACGGTCATATCGCCGGACTTTATAAAGTGTTATTATACCTGAATCGGCCGCTTAAGTCAAAGCTTTTTGCTGACTTTTATGGACTTTTTTGTAAACATAATCCACATTTCAGCATGTAAAGTCCTATACTATAATGTCCCGGCGAATGTTTACCCTTAGCCGGAATTCATAACAGTTCCAGCGACGGTTTCCGGCGCGGATTTATCGGCATCAATAATAGACTGGGGCTTATGTACATATAATAACTGGTAGTATGAGCAATATAATGGTATCGATGAATCAATGTATGTAATTGCCTCGGAATCTTTGATTTTTATTATTCTTTCATGCGGATTTGGCAAAATACGGCCTTTGACTATGGAATCGAGCGTTTGCGGAGGATTATTAAATGAAAAGTTGTAGAAATTTGTGGTAATTGCCATTAGAATTCACAGCAGGTCCTTGATTTAATATTTTTTGTTGTTTGTTCTTGACGAACGGGCTTTAAATTGATAATTGGTTATTGATTATTAGGATTGGATTTGTTTATAAGATTGAAAGGAGGCCATTATGGCGAGAAAGGAATGTATTGGAATACTCATAGTATTGCTAAGTGTACTGGTTGGTTGTCAGGATGCCGACAGGGGCAAAGGCCAGCTTATACCGCGAGACACGAGACAAAGTCTCGGACCCGCCAGCGTTGTAAATATCGCCGATACGAGTGAGGCCGATGTCGTAGAGCAGATGGCAGTCAATCGGCAGGCCTATCGGCAGGGTCTTGAATTGCTTACGGGATATTACACACGGACCGGCAACAATATGAAGCTTGAGTGGGCCAAGAAGGAATTAGCTGCGTTGAATACCATGCCAAAATATAACTACATTATTGAGGCGCACGTGGCCCCCGCCAATTTGAAAGTCAGCGCTTCAATCCCTGATGCGGACGATATTTATTATGACGCCCAGAAGCTTGACAAGGATGCCGGAACGATACTTAAGAATAAAAATCAGTTACGTTTGGCTCTGGAAAAATATAACGATTTAATAAAGAAGCATCCTTCCAGTGACAAGATTGACGATGCGGCGTACAATGCTGGTGTAATCCATGAATATTTCAAGGATTACTCGATAGCGCTTTTGTATTTCAAAAGGGCCTTCCAGTGGGATCCTGATACGATTTATCCGGCAAGGTTCAGAGCGGCGCGTATCCTGGATCAAAGACTGCACCGAAACGCCGAGGCACTGCAGCTTTATCAACAGGCTGTCAAAATAGAAGGTCAGTTTGACAAGTATAGGGAATGGAAAGAATATGCAGAAAGACGGATTCGGGAGTTGCAGAAGATTGACGAGGGCGGGAACTAACGTTGATAGAAGTTTTGTGAGAGAGCTTTTCAGCATTGGAATATCGGGCCTGGTTGGATATCAGGCCCGTTTTTTTATGCCAAAGAAATGTCGCTCGAATTCGAGAAAAAACTGGCCGATTTTATAAGGGCGAACGGGCTTTTAGGCCCGGCGGGAAAAATCCTGCTTGCTGTGTCCGGCGGGGCGGATTCGATAGCTCTTATGTACGCGATGCACGCGCTCAAGGCCGAGAACTTTTTCAATGCCGAGCTGCTTTGTGCTCATATCAATCATCAGTTGAGAGGCGCCGAAGCGGATTTGGATCAGGAGTTTGTAGTCAACCAGGCAACGAAATTGAAGTTAGCCGTGACGACAAGCCGAACAGACGTGCGCGGATTTGCCCGTCTCCATAAGCTGTCGATTGAAACAGCCGCTCGCCGGTTACGGATGGAGGCTCTGATCGATATCGCAAAGGCCAACGATTGCAGCCAAATCGCGACGGCACATCAAAAAAACGACAATGCCGAGACCATCCTCCAGCGGTTGAGCCGCGGCACGGGTTTTCGCGGGCTTGGGGGCATTTGGCCGGAGCGCATCTTCGCCGATCAGATCAAATTTATCAGGCCGCTGCTGTGTTTCACGCGCGATGAGGTTGTAAGGTATCTGAAGCAGCGCAATCTGAATTGGCGCCGGGATCATACGAATGCCGATTGTACATACAGGCGAAACTACATCCGGCACCGGTTGTTGCCGGCGTTGCAGCGAGACTGCACCGATTCGGTCGTGGAACAGTTGTCACAATTGGCCCGGTCGGCCCGCGGGTACTACATAGCCGTATGTAGTAGGGCGGATGAGGTTTGGCCTCGCCTGGTTGATAGCGATGCGGAGAAAACCGTGCTGGGTTTGAAGCTGTTTCTGGCCGAGCCGCAACCGGTAAAAGTCGAGCTGATTCGGCGAAGTTTGGCTAATATCAACTGCGGCGAGAAAAATTTGACGCAGGGACATTATGAAGGCATACTGCAACTGGCGCAGCAAAATGTCACCGGCAGACAAATGGAATTGCCCGGTGGATTTGTTGTCTGGCGGGAATATGGAAATTTATTTTTTTCAAATTGTAGGGTGGGGCTTGCCCCACCGATATCGTCTAAAGACCAAGCTGTAACTGTTGAAATTCCTGGACAAACAACGTTTGAAAAATTTTTAATACAGGCAATTGTTCTCGAAAGGAATGATGTTGATTTTGAAAAATTCAAGGCCGCCAAAACCGATTCGATTGAGTGGTTTGATCTGGATAAAACAAAGCTGCCACTTACCGTCCGCAATCGCCGTCCCGGTGATAGAGTTGTTCCTTTAGGCCAAAGCGCAGAAAAGAAGCTCGGCAAATTTCTGACCGCCCAGCGAATCCCGCACGGAGTGCGCAGAAAAGTGTTTGTTGTTACTGATAGAGAAAAGATCATTTGGGTCTGGCCCGTTCGAATAAGTGAGCAAGCGAAGGTTACCGATCAAACCCGAAGAATTCTTCAGTTGCAGATAACCGATTCCGACGGTGACAAGAACAAACTATGAATTGAACGCAGGAGAAGAGATATGAGCAGTCTATGTAATTCACGTCGCGATTTCCTAAAGGCAATGGGATTAGGTGCTGCATCGCTGGCTGTTGCCGGATGCGCGAACGCCTCCGAGCCGTTTGGAAGGGGGGCTTCGAAGAATCGTCCGAATATTCTTTTCTGTCTGGCGGACGACTGGTCCTGGCCTCACGCGAGCATCGCAGGCGACAAGGTCGTCAAGACTCCGACGTTCGACCGGGTCGCGCGTGAGGGCGTGCTTTTCGAGAATGCGTTTGTTTCATCACCATCGTGCACACCCTCGCGGGGCGCAATCCTGACCGGGCAGTGGCACTGGCGTCTCGAAGAGGGCGGTAATCTCTGGAGCACGCTTCAGGCCAAATTCGCTGTTTATCCGGATTTGCTGGATGAGGTCGGATATCATGTAGGTTACACCCGCAAGGGATGGGCTCCCGGTCGTGATGCGCCGGGCGGGCGGAAACGAAATCCCGCCGGGCCGCAGTACAAAAACTTCCGGGAATTTATGAACGCCCGGCCGGAAGGCAAGCCGTTCTGCTTCTGGTTCGGCAGCCAGGACCCGCATCGAGCGTATAAATGGCAGTCCGGCATCAAAAGCGGAATGAAGCTTGAGGACGTTGAAGTGCCGGCGTGTTTTCCCGACAGTGAAGAAGTCCGCACCGATATCTGCGACTACTACTGGGAGGTCCAGCGGTTCGACACCGAAGTCGGTGGTTTGCTGAAAATGCTCGAAGGGACAGGCGAGCTTGACAATACGCTGGTGGTCATCTCCGGCGATAACGGTTTGCCGTTCCCGCGCTGCAAGAGCAACCTTTACGATTTAGGGACAAACGTCCCGCTGGCGGTTCGCTGGCCGAGCCTCGTCAAGGGCGGCAGAGTCGTGGAAGATTTTATAAGCCTTGCCGATTTGGCGCCGACGTTTGTTGAGGCGGCCGGTTTGAAACCACCGGCGGAGATGACCGCTCGCAGTTTCCTGGATATTCTGCGCTCAGGCAAGTCGGGCCGGGTGGATCGCAAGCGCGACCACGTCCTGACCGGCAAAGAGCGTCACGTAGTCTGCCAGGAGACCGGCACAGGCGGTTATCCGATGCGGGCGATACGGACGCATGATTTCCTGTATATTCGCAACTTCAAGCCGGAGCGTTGGCCCGCTGGCGCTCCGAAGGGTTACGCTAAGCCTACGGAGATAAATGTCGCCCGTCCGCTCGGCACGCATTACGGTTATGCTGACGTCGATGCCGCGCCAACCAAATCTTACATGCTGAAATATCGTGACGATCCGAAGGTCAAAAGGCTGTTCGAGTTGGGCTTCGGAAAGCGTCCTGCCGAGGAACTGTACGATCTGGCTAAGGACCCCGACCAGTTGAACAACGTCGCGGGCCAGCCCGAATACGCCAAGGTCAAAAAAGAGCTTGCCGCTGCTTTGATGTCCGAGCTAAAGGAGACCAAGGACCCGAGAGTCTTAGGTAAAGGCGATACCTTCGATCAGTATCCTTACTACGGAAGCTTGCCCAAAAAATAACTTGGCTATCTGCGGGGCGTACTACATGCAAGAAGCCGAGCTGACAAACTCGGCTTCCTGCTTTCATTGTTTGAGAAAGAGCTATTGCGGCAGATCTTCCAGTGCCACCTCTTTGACGCTCAAGTCACTATAGATGACACGGTACGTCACCGAGCCTTCCGGCTTATACCAGAAGATAGGTGTCTGGGCACCGCCGTGCTTTACGTCCTCGCCGGCATAGCGCCAGTTGCTCTCGGCAGGTAATTGTGTCACGAACATTATACCGCGATACATCCGCATCGCCTCATCGCGTCGCTCCTGTTCCGACGTTTCGCCCTCGCCGAACTTGCCTTGCTTTATCATCTCCGCAGTAACTTTCGGCAATTCTAAAGGGTTGAATGTCGGCGGGAACGTGCCGTCTTTTGTCCAGGTAGACCACATTTGCAGGTATTCTATCAGGTCCTGTTCAGTTACTGTGGAAACATCCGCCTGGACTTCCAGACGCGTGAAACCCTCCGGCGGCACCAGGCTAAAGAGCGAGTCATCGAGTTCAGCATTAAACTGAAAATCGGTCATGATGGTGTTCATGCCCGGAGCGTTCGTGTATTCTATTTCCACGCGAACAAGCTGTGCCGTTTGCGGGTCAATCCAAACGGTATTGATCATATCGTCTTTAGTGACACGGAAACCCTGAAGCACTCTGCCGTCTATTTCTTTTTCTCCGAGCACCTCATCAGCCTGGTCGGGAAGCGTTCTTAATTTTTCAACGACCATGAAAGGATCCTGAGCCGAATCGTGCTGATAGTTGGACGCCTCGAAGTCGATATACTCTCTTTTCGGCGGCCAGAGGGAAATGCCCTTGTTCTGCGCCCAGTCAATGACATTTATGTAACCGTCTGCGGTTGTCGTTCGCATGTATCCGGGTTCTTTAAATGCCATCTGTAACCGCAGAGTCGGCATACTTTCGACAGGCGTGCGAGTCACGACGCTGTAAGTCATCGTGCGGGCGTTGGCCAGTTGCTCAACAATATCTGCAAACGCGACACTTGCTCCGTCACCGCCGAACTGATGTATGCCTACAAATACGGCAATAATTATCACCGCCGCCGCGGCCAATCTTGTTATTGTACTTTTCATAATAGTTCTCCATGTATCAGGCACAAACACGCCTGGTTTCTGTTTTTCTTTTTCGTCCAGCGCCTGCAGGACATTGCCAAGAACTCTGTTGTGCGTCTCGGGGCTGGTTTTGTAACGCAGTTTCTTGATTAACTTTTCAATATTTTCCGACGGTCTCATTTTTTCACCTCACCGTTCAGGGTTGACCGCAATTTATCCAGTCCGTAGCGGTACCGGCTTTGAACTGTTTTGGTCGAAACATTCTGCAATTCGGCTATCTGTCGAAATCTCAGGTTTCCGTGGATGCGAAGGGCGATGGCCTCTCGCTGCTCGTACGGTAGTTCAGTCATTGCATTACTCAATTTCTGCAATTGCTCGCTGCATATCGCCAGGTGAACCGTGCTTTTAGTCCCGGCCGGCGTTTTATCCGCCCGCTTTGCCATGGCGGTTCGCTGGCGAATTCTTCTGCGGATGCAGTCACGCGAACGATTCGCGACACAGGTTGCCAAATAGCTTTTCAGACTCCCCGTCAGGCGGAACGTTCCAATTGACTCGACGAGCTTGATAAAGACATCCTGAACAATGTCTTCGGCTCCGGTTTTATCGTCCAACAGGTTGCCTGCCAACGTTAGCATATCCCCGGCATACTTTTCGTAGATCGCTCGAAACGCATCTCTGCTGCCGTGTTTGAATTTCCACAATAGTAATCTGTCTTCGAGCATCCGGGACTCACCTTTTCTGATATCAGAACAATCGATTGTCGCTAATATAGCGCCGGAGGGCTATGTTTTGCTCTAAATAAAATCATATCTTTTCTGTGGATTTAAAAAATAGACAAGGCCGGGCGGTTAGGCCCGGCCTTGTTTTGTTAAAGCTTTGTATTTATTTGAATCTCTACTTCGGCAGATTTTCTTCAGCGACGTCCTTGACGCTCAGGTCGCCGTAGATGACGCGGTAAGTATCTGCGCCGTCCGGGAGGTACCAGAATACCGCCTTGTCCGCTTCGCCGACTTTTACGCCGCTACCCGCATAGTGGTTATCTTGATCTAGTATGCTCATGTGGAACAACATTCCTTTGCCCAGTGACATTCCCTTTTGCGTCCCCTCTTCGGCTGAAGTTATTGTTTCAGCGAGCTTTGCTTCGACCTGAGGAAGCATTTTCGTTAATTCCGTCATACCAATGGTCTCA